>JANNVS010000352.1:0-7608 GCA_031414515.1 Sphingobacteriales bacterium
AATTAAAAAATATTGGTATTCTCATTACTGACCACATCGTGCAGGAAACACTAAGCATTACAGACAGAGCTTACCTTTTATTTGAAGGGAAAATTTTGAAACAAGGCAGCGCAGAAGAACTCGCTTCAGACGAACAAGTACGTAAAGTTTATTTAGGTCAGAATTTTGAATTGAGAAGAAAAATAGAATAAATCACTGATAAAACAGATTAAAAGAAAGCCAAGATTATTATTTAAAAATCAAATAAATCTGTGTTATAAGCATCCTATAAAATCATAAAAAATGTTTCTCATTTTTCATTACGTTTTCCAAAGTCCATTCTATTCTTTGTTCAAATGGTGATTGACGAAAATTACAATCAGCTTTGTAACAACTCTTACAAGATTTTGGCAAACATGGATCTGCGTGAATAAATGTTTCTAAATTATTAGGAATAATTTGTTTGATATTTTCTTCAACTAATTTCAACTCTTCATGTACTTCATTTGCATTAAAATACCATGGAATTGTGGTGTGACAATCGATATGAATTTTATCTCCAAATTTTATAATACGCAGATTATGAATATCCATCCAGTTTTCTTTTCGATTGGAATTTAGTTGTACAACTACTTTGTCTAATAAATAAAAGTCTGCTTCATCCATAATTCCTGCAACGGATTTTTTTAAGATTTTAAAGCCATTATAAATAATAAGCAAACCCATTAAAATAGCTACAATATTATCTATCCAAAAATAATCAGTCAAATAAATGAAACCTAAACCAACCAATAAACCTATTGAAGTGTATGCATCTGCTTTTAAATGTTCGCCACTGGCAATTAAGGTTAATGAACTGTTTTTTTCACCACTTTTTTGTGCAATTCTTCCTAGAATAAAATTTATAATTCCAGAAATAAAAATTAATACCAATCCAATATCTAATCTTGATATTTCAATGGGTTTAAATAAATTATACGTAGACTTAATGATCATGGCAATACCTGCAGTAAGTATTAAAGTACCTTCAATACTTGCCGAAATAAATTCTATCTTACCGTGACCATATGGATGATCTTCATCGTTGGGTTTTGCCGCAATATATAAGCTATACAGGCCAAAACCACCTGCAACAATATTAATAATACTCTCTAATGCATCTGTTAAAACAGCATTAGAATTTGTCTTAAAAAAAGCAAAGAACTTTACAACTAATATGATAACGCCAATGAATAACGTAAACGATTGTACGAAAATTTTTTGTTTACTATTTGGTGTTTGTTGCGCTATAGACATCTTAATAGTTCCTTTCCGTAATATAATTTACTAAATCTATCAAACCAGATTTAGCGTTTGAATTATCAATTGTTTTTATAATATCAAACGCGCGTTGTTTATATTCATACATCTTATCTTCTGTGTATTTTATTCCACCATTTGAGTTAATAAAATTAATCACATCATTCACACGTACTTTATCTTCATTATGATTTTTTACTGTATTAATAATCCATTTTTTTTCATCTTTCGAACAATTGTTCAATGTATAAATCAATGGCAACGTCATCTTTCGTTCTTTAATATCAATACCACGTGGCTTTCCAATATCTGCTTCACCATAATCAAATAAATCATCTTTGATTTGAAATGCAATACCGATATTCTCACCTATTAAACGCATTTTCTCAATAAGTTCTGCATTATCTGTTGTAGATGCAGCACCAACTTCACAAGCAGCAGCAATCAGAGAAGCTGTTTTATTTCTAATGATTTCAAAATAAATACTTTCATCAATGTCTAACCTTCGAGCTTTTTCCATTTGTAGCAACTCGCCTTCACTCATACGTTTTACTGCAGTAGAAGTAATATGAAGTAAATTATAATTCTTTGTATCTAATGCTAATAATAGTCCTTTAGACAAAAAATAATCGCCAACTAACACAGCAATTTTATTCTTCCATAAAGCATTAACAGAAAAAAAGCTACGTCTTTCATATGCATCATCTACCACATCATCGTGTACTAGAGTCGCAGTATGTAATAACTCAACTAAAGAAGCACCAACATAAGTAGCATCAGTAACTTCACCACACATTTTTGCTGCGAGAAAAATAAACATAGGTCGCACTTGTTTACCTTTACGTTGATAAATGTAATAATTTACTTTATCTAATAAAGCGACATGACTACGCATTACATCTCGAAACTTTTGTTCAAATAATTCCAATTCTTTTTCAATTGGAGCTTTTAAATTTTCTACATTATTATTCAACGAATGCGTATTTTTATAAAAGTAAATGATTCTTTGCTAGCACAATATACAAACTTTACTAAATGCAAAAAAATGAATTGATTATAAAAGGCTCAAAAGGAAAGCATATTTCGATAGATATATCTTATAAAGAAGAAATTCCCAAAAAACCAATAATTCTATTTTGCCATGGTTTTAAAGGGTTTAAAAATTGGGGAAATTTTGATTTAGTAGCAAAAGAATTTTCAAAACATAATTTTGTATTTGTAAAATTTAATTTTTCCTACAATGGTACAACATCTGAAACGCCTCTTGATTTTAAAGATTTAAATGCGTTTGGAAATAATAATTTCACTATTGAATTAGATGATTTAGGTTTAGTTATTGATTATTTGGAACAGAATGGAGAAAAATACAATGGCAATACTGAAGAAATATATCTAATTGGCCACAGCAGAGGTGGTGGCATAGCCATTCTAAAGTCAAAGGAAGACAAGCGTGTAAAAAAATTAGCGACTTGGGCAAGCGTAAAAGATGCTGCGGATTTTTTTGTAAATCAAGATATCGCTAAATGGAAAGAAGATGGTCAAATTTTTACATTCAATTCTAGAACGCAACAAAAGATGCCATTATATTTTCAGATTTATGAAAATTATATTTCAAATATAAATCGTCTTGACATTCCGAAAGCAGCAGCAACTATTAATATTCCTTGGCTAATTGTACACGGCACAAATGACAACTCAGTGCCTTTATACTGTGCAGAACAACTACATGAATGGAATATGAATAGTGAATTATTTGTATTAGAAAATGCAGACCATACCTTTGGTGGAAAACATCCATGGAATGATAATATTTTACCTGCAGATTCAAAACATATAATTGAAAAAACAATATCCTTTTTTAATGGAAATACTTAAAATAAATTATGGTTTTCTAGTTGGATTATTTCTATTCTGATTGTTATTAGGATTTCCCTGATTATTTGGTTTTGGCGGACGATTTTGATTCTGTTTATTTTGCTGGCTTTGCTGTTGATTATTTTGAGGTCTATTTTGCTGATTTGGATTGTTTCTTAGCTGACCTTGTTGTTTATTTCTATGAAAATCTTTTTTGTCTTTCTTGTCTAAACTTGCCAAAGTAATTTGTCCAACCACATCTGCAAATTCTATGCTTTCTTCTTCTGTTTTTTGTTCTACCTCAGCTAAGTCAGTTATATCTGCAGGTTTCTTACCATTCACATTCATTTCCAATACTTTCTTGACATTTTCCAAAGAGATTGGATAAAACATACCTGAACCTTTCACCGTGTAAAACATTAATCCTTTTAGAATGTCTGTTTTCATCAAACGTGCTTCACCAGTTTCCAATTGCAGGGTTTCTGCTTTTTCTGGTACAAAACGCAATGCATCCAAGTAGGTATCTAATTCATAATTTAAACAACACTTAAGACGACCACATTGACCACTTAATTTAGTTTGATTAATAGATAAATTTTGATATCGTGCTGCTGTAGTATTGACGGATTTAAAACTTGAAAGCCAAGTAGAACAACACAATTCACGACCACAAGAACCAATACCGCCTACAATTCCAGCTTCCTGACGTGCACCAATCTGACGCATTTCAATTTTTACTTTAAATTCAGCAGCTAGCACTTTAATTAATTCACGAAAATCTACTCGACCATCTGCTGTATAAAAGAATGTAGCTTTTCTGCCATCAGCCTGATATTGTACATCTCCAAGCTTCATGTCTAAATCTAAGTTTCGTGCCAGCACACGAGCTTTTAACATCGTTTGCTTTTCCTTTGCACGTGCCTGCTCCATTAAATTCAATTCATTATCTTTTGCAATTCGCAAAATATTTCTAACATCTTCTGAAGATTCTTTAACCCGTTTTTTCTTCATTTGTAAACGCACCAACTCACCACTTAGCGTTACTTGTCCAAGATCATATCCTTGAACAGCTTCGACGATTACATAATCACCTGTATAAATATCGAATCGTTTATCGTTACGATAAAATCCTTTGCGTGAGCCATTTTTGAAACTCACTTCATGAATATTATATTTCGCGAATGGGTCTGCAGTGATATCACTTAACCAATCATGCACTTCTAATTTTGAACAACCACCAGTGGCACAATGTCCGTTATTTTTACAACCACCAGGTGTGCTTGTAGTTCCACAACTATTACAACTCATCTTATTTAGTATTGAGTAGTCAGTATTGAGTAGTTAGAAACTATTTCAATACTAACTGAATATGAACAATTATTTTCAACAACTTTTCTGAAGTTTTAGTACTTTAGAAAAGTTGAGATGTAAAAATACGCTAAAAAATGAAATTTATAACAGTAAGTTATTAGCAATTGTTAATCTTTAGAACGTATTATTTTATTCATTATCAATGACATATCCATTAACACAAACTTTGGGCTAACATTTCTTTCTATTTCATAATGTTTTTTATTGATGAGTTCCAATAGGCTTGAAAGCTTTTTATGAGTAAGAAATTTATTAATACGTTCAGCTAAACTTAATTCATCTTTTGCGAGTCTTGGTGAATAGTTTTTTACATGTAATGACATCAAAGCCTCTCTAAAAATATGTGTAGTATATTCAAAGAATGATTTTAAATTTTCTCTTCCAATTTTTGAATTTTCTTCAGACCATTTCAATAAATCACCTGCTTTAAAATTGATGGAAAAATCTAACCATTCTGTTAGTTTTCTTGTGTTTTCATGAATTTCACTATCTGCTAGTTTTAATGCAGCATTTAAATTTCCAACCGCCAAATATGCTATGTGCTGTGTGTTAGATTGCGGTACGCCATTTTTCAATAATGCTTGCGCTAGCGCATCGTCATCAATTTTATTAATTTTAACCAATTGACAACGTGAAAGAATGGTAGGTAAAATTTCTTCCTGATTCTCTGCAATTAAAATCAATACCGTATTTGCAGGCGGCTCTTCCAGTAATTTCAGTAAAATATTTCCTTCTTTAGATAAGGCTTCTGCCATCCAGATAATCTGAATTTTATATCCAGCTTCAAATGCAGTTAGACTTAATCCTTTTAAAATATTTCTCGCTTCATCAGCCGTAATATTTCCTTGTTTATTTTCTGCACCAATAGTTTGTAGCCATTCCAATTCATTGATATATGGATTTTTGACAATCTCATTTCGCCATTCCTGAATATAATCTGTACTTAAACTTTGATGCGGTGAAGGCTTTTTTGCAATAATCGGATAGGTATAATGTATATCAGGATGAATGAGTTTTTGCGCTTTTACACAGGCACCACAAATACCACAACTATCTTCTTCATGTTTATTTTCACAAACAATATATTGAGTAAAAGCCAATGCTAAAGCCAAACCACCTGCACCTGGTTGTGCCAAAAATAATTGCGAATGTGGAATTTTACCGGATTTTCCAATTTCAAGTAAATGTTGTTTAATTTCTTGTTGACCAATGACATCTTTGAAAAGCATGGACAAAAATAATGATAAATGATGAATGATAAATGTTTAATAAATCGAAAGTTTGAACATTTTAGGATTATCAACAGTTTAAAAGACAGATAAATGGATTGTTTGTTATTTAACATTCATCATTAAACATTCAACATTGTTCTTTAACTTTACCTTATGCAAAAAGTAGCTGTTATACGAAAAGCAAATTTTAATGCTGCACATAAATTATGGAATGAAAAATGGTCGGCAGAAAAAAACAAAGAGGTTTTTGGCTTGTGTGCAAATGAAAATTATCACGGTCATAATTACACATTAGAAGTAAAAGTAATTGGTGAAATCGATCAAGAAACTGGTTATGTTATTGATTTAAAAATTGTGAAAGATATCATAAAGGAAGAAATAGAAGAACGTTTTGACCATAAAAATCTGAATTTAGATACTACAGAATTTGCGAACCTCAACCCTACTGCAGAAAATATTGTGGTAGTAATTTATAATCTAATTCGAAATAAACTTGATAACAAATATGAATTGTTTATCAAACTTTGGGAAACAGAAAAAAATATTGTAGAGTATCCTGTGAAATAACAATATGTCGATAACTGCAACTCTTCTATTTTTAATCTTATCATTTATTGCAGAGATTTTAGGAACTGTTGGCGGTTTTGGTTCTTCTACATTTTTTGTTCCTGTTGCCAATTATTTTTTAGATTTCCAAACAGTACTTGGTATTACTGCGGTCTTTCATGTGTTTAGTAATATTTCAAAAATTGCTTTATTTAAAAATGGTTTAGATAAAAAAATCCTTTTTAGCATAGGAATTCCTGCTGTAGTATTTGTAATTATTGGTGCGTTTGCGAGTAAGTTTATTGAAGTCAGATATTTACAATTAGTGTTGTCCTTATTTTTAATTGGCTTGAGTATTCTTTTTCTTATAAAAAGAGATTTAACCTTTACGCCAAACAAAAAAAACAGTTTTATTGGTGGAAGCTTATCTGGGTTTTTTGCTGGATTACTTGGAACTGGCGGTGCCATCCGTGGCATTACGATGGCTGCGTTTAGTGTAGAAAAATCAGTATTTGTAGCTACTTCTGCTGCAATAGATTTAGCGGTTGATAGTTCACGTATGTTGATTTATTATTTTAATGGTTACATACATAAACACGATTTATATCTGATTCCATTTTTGATAGTTATAGGTTTTGTTGGTACTTATATTGGTAAACTTATTTTAGATAGAATTCCGCAGGAAAAATTCAGAGTTCTGGTATTAGTACTTATTTTGTTAGTTGGCATTAGCTTGATTTTAAAGTTTTTGGGTATCAGTTATTTTGCTGAATAACAATAAATGAAATGTTGTTATAGTACATAATGAATTAGCTGACTATCTTAATTGTTAATTATCAATCGATAATTGTTAATTCAACTTCATTTTTAGCAAAGATTTCTTAAATATCTTTTTGCAACGAACTAAATATTCATTTGCAGCGTATATGCTTATAACCAAACCAATTTTCAAATGAAGAAAGTATTTTTTGTTTGCATGACGGTAGGCTTGTTAGCTACCTCTTGCGACTGGTTCAAGTCGAAACCAGAAACACCAGAAATTGTAGATGTATCGGATGTTACAGTTGATTCTACATTAACGACAACAGATGACAGCACAGCGCAAACGAAAGACAGCGCAATTGCCGTTGTTGAAAAATCAGAAACAAAGAAAGAAGAAAAGAAATAAAAACTTCTTTTAATGAAAGCGAGGCGCACCTACGGTGTGCCTCGCGCTATTTTGTCTGAACTGTGATTTTTATGATTTAATTGATTGTATTATTATAATTTAGATATAATAATGTGTTACATTTAAATTTTATCTTTATACCATATTGATAATTTTTAA
>JANNVS010000353.1:0-6851 GCA_031414515.1 Sphingobacteriales bacterium
ATAAGAGTATTCTTTTTTATATTCTACTTTTAGTTTCGTCTTTTTTTTAAATAAATTTGAAAAGAAATCTGTGACTGCATAAAAAGGTCGAGTAAAATCATTGCCGCTTTGTAATTGTTTTATAAAAATAAAACCTGCAAATGCACCGCCTAAATGTGCGATATGACCTCCTGCATTTTCATTTTGTATATTAATCAAATCTAATATAACGTAGACTAATGCTATCCATTTTATTCTTACGGGTCCAATAATTGCAAATACTAACTCAAAATTAGGAGCAATTGTTGCTGCCGCTAATACAATTGCCATTACACCTGCAGATGCACCAATACAAGTGGCCGATCCAACGACAGTGCTAAATACAGGAAAAATATTATAAGACAGTACATATAAAAAACCGCCAACAAATCCACCAAATAAATATATTGGCAGTATTTTTGGTTTGCCAATCATATCTTGCACAATTTGCCCAAACCAGAATAAGCCTAGCATATTCCATAAAATATGCCAAAATCCTTCATGAATAAACATGTACGTAAAAATTCCCCATGGATGATGAATCAATTTAGTAGGCGAAGCATATAAGGAAAGAAAATTGACAATATCAAAGGGAACACTTTTAGAAAAAAGAATAAATGGTATATTAATTAAATTTACAACAACAAAAACTGCGATGTTAATCAAAATCAATTTGATTAAAACGGATCCGTATTGGTATTGCCATTTTATATCTTGCCAAATATTCATACTAATAAAAAGTTTCTTTGTTTGTTTTATTCCAATAATAGAGTAATCCAAATCCAAATATTGCACCACCAATGTGTGCATAATGTGCCACGTTATCTAATCCTACTTGTGCAAATGCAATATCATAAGCAATAATAACCAAAGGTATCATATACTTTGCTTTTATTGGAACTGGAACAAACATAAACATTAATGGAGTATTTGGAAACAAATAACCAAAGCCAGCCAAAAGGCCATAAATAGCACCACTTGCACCAACTAAGCTTTGATAATAAACTTCAGATAAACTTTTTATAGCTTCCTGATTTAGATTTAATGTAGCAATCGTATCATTGTCAAAAAGGATGGTGCCTGTATTAAAATAAGCTATTCCAGCACTTATAGCTAAATGAAAAGCAATAGCACCTAAGCCTGAAAATAAATATAAAAATGCAAATCGTTTGCTGCCAAGTACACGGTCATTTTCTAAAATGGCACCAAAATTATACAACGCATACATGTTAAAGAAAATATGCATTAAGCCACCATGAGTAAACATGTGTGTAATAATTTGCCACGACTTGAAATCAGGATTGCTTGGATAGTGCATAGCAAATAAATCTGTTAAACTAGGATAAATGAAACAAGCAACAAATACTAATATATTTAGTAGAATAAGATTTTTTACTACAGGTGTTAGGTCGCTTAAACCACCAAATCTTCCAAATTGTGACATATATTTTTCTTTTATTTTTTATTCAAAGGATTTTCCTTTAAAAATTATTATAAATTAATTTCCAAATTTTCGTTCAATTTCATCAAATGTATATTGAATAAACGTATCTAAACCAGTTGGATTGATACTTGGCTGTTCGCAGGCAAACAATTCATCAATTAATTGTTGCATCGAATTTTTATCCAATATTTTGCCTGATTTTATTGCTGTTTGATAAGCAAAAGTTTTTGCTACATTTTTACGCTTATCAAAATTATCTGTTTTATTACTTGTTTTAAAGTCTTCTAACAATTTTTCTATCAATTGAGTTTCATTTTCATCGCGTAAATCACTTGGCATTCCATGTACAACAAAAGTTGTACCACCGAAGAATTGAATATCAAAGCCTAAAGCTTTTAGATCTGGAATGATTTCTTTTAATAATTCCGCATCACTATTGTTTAATTCTAATGTTTTGGGAAATAAGGTTTGTTGTGAAGAAGCAGGTTGGTTAGCTAAGTTCCGTAAATATTTTTCAAATAAAATACGTTGGTGCGCTTTCTGTTGATCCACCAAAATAAATCCACTTTTAATTTGAGTTAAAATATATCTTTCGTGCAACTGAATAGGCTCAAAACGTTCATCTTTAAATGGATTATTAGAAATTTCATTTTCATTCTCTAATACTTGTAATTGGTCCATTTTACTACGAATCGTTACAGTGCGTTCTTGTGTTTGCTCATCGAATTCATATAATTTTTTCCATTCATCAAAGTCACCATGTCTATTGTTGGATAATTCGCTTTGGTGCGTTACAGGAATATCTTTGTCAAACGGCGAATGATACGAACCACGCGTGTTTTCTGTATTCAATTTTGATTGAACGACTTTAAACGGCTGTTCATTGTATATACGTTCATCTACTAATTGATTAAAAGTAGATTCATGTTCAAAATCAATTGTGGGCATCACGCTATATTGTGATAATCCATGCTTTGCAGCAGCATTCAACAATAAATAAATAGACTTTTCATCTTCAAATTTTATTTCTTGCTTTGTAGGATGTACGTTGATATCTATTGCGCCAGGTTCGATGTCAATAAAAAGACAATAAAATGGAAAATTTTTATCTGTAATTAATCCATCAAAAGCTTTGGTTATGGCATAATTCAGAAAATTATTTTTTATAAAACGATTGTTCACAAAAAAGAATTGTTCGCCACGCGTTTTCTTGCTCACTTCAGGTTTGCCAATAAAACCACGTACACTTACGTAATCGGTAATTTCTTCAATCGGCACCAATTTTTCATTGTAATTCTTTCCGAAAATACTGACGATACGTTGACGAATATTTGCTGCTTTTAAGTGATAGACCTCAATGCCATTATGATGCAGCGAAAAAAACACAGAAGGATTTGCCAAAGCTACATGCACAAATTCATCCAAAATATGTTTGGTTTCAATCTGATTTGATTTCAAAAAATTACGACGCGCAGGCACATTATAAAATAAATTTTTTATAGAAATAGAAGTGCCTGAATTGGTCGCAGTTTGTTCCTGCAAAATTACTTTAGATCCTTCGACAATCAATATTGTTCCAACTTCTTTGTCGTGCAGTTTGGTTTTCATTTCCACTTGCGCCACCGCAGCAATACTAGCCATAGCTTCACCACGAAAACCAAACGTATACAACGAAAACAAATCTTCAATTTTTTTTATTTTGGAAGTAGCATGTCGTTCAAAACACATGCGCGCATCAGTTTTGCTCATACCGCAACCATCATCTACCACTTGTATCAGCGCGCGTCCAGCATCTTTGATAATTAATTGAACACTTTTTGCACCGGAATCCACGCTATTTTCCAGCAATTCTTTCACCACCGAAGCAGGTCGTTGTATCACTTCGCCAGCCGCAATCTGGTTGGCAATGGCATCCGGTAAAAGTTTTATAACATCAGACATAATATGCTCACAAAATACAAAATACTACTCGTTACATCGTGTTAAATGCTGTTATTTTGATGCATTAAAAAATCATCAAAATTGACGTTTCCACTTGCGTGAACATTTTACTCCATAATAAACAGTAGATTTTGTTATGTTTGAGCAATTTTAGTACTGATTTTTGCGTAATAGTTGAATTAGTGAATTGGATAATTATAGAATGAAAAGAGATAAAATAAATAGCATATCTAAAATATGGAAAAAAATTGTTCAATTCCATAATTCTACAATTCTGTTTTTATTAACTGCCTACTGTCTACTTACTACGGTCTACTCACACGCAGCCGAGCCACCATATTTAAAAGATACTTCCAGTATTTGGGTAGATTCTGTTTTAAAAAGCATGACTTTAGATGAAAAAATCGGTCAGTTATTTATGGTTGCTGCTTACTCTAATAAAGACGAAACCAGCTATCAAACGATTGATAAATACATAAATGAGTATAAAGTTGGTGGCTTGATTTTTTTTCAAGGCACACCACAAAAACAAGCAGAGTTGACGAATCGTTATCAAGCTCTAAGCAAAATACCCTTGTGGATTGGATTCGATGGTGAATGGGGTTTGGGTATGCGTTTGGATAATACAATTTCGTATCCACGACAACTTACATTAGGTGCAATCGATAATCCTGAGTTAATTTATAATATGGGAAAAGAAATTGCGCGACAAATGAAACGAATCGGTATTCATATCAATTTTGCGCCAGATATTGATGTCAATAGCAATCCGAATAATCCAGTGATTAATGACCGTTCTTTTGGCGACAATAAATTTGGCGTGGTACGTCGCGGATTGGCGTACATGCAAGGTATGCAGGAAAACGGCATACTTACAAGTGCAAAACACTTTCCAGGTCATGGCGATACTGATGTGGATTCGCATAAAGATTTGCCTGTACTGAAACATTCTTTAGAAAGATTGGAATCGGTTGAGTTGTATCCGTTCAAACAGTTTATTCGTTATGGCGTTGGCAGTATTATGGTATCGCACTTGAATGTGCTATCATTAGATGGCGCACCCAATTTTCCGGCAACATTATCGCCAAAAATCATTCAACAAAAACTCATTGATTCCATGGGTTTCAAAGGACTGGTGTTTACAGATGCGATGAATATGAAAGGTATTACAAAATTTTATCCGTCAGGCGTGGCTGAGGTAATGGCAATTATTGCTGGCAATGATGTAATGCTATTTCCGGATGATGTAGATGCTGCAATTGCTGGTGTTCGTTGTGCCGTGTTGCAAGATTCAATTATTTCAGAAGACTTAATTAATCAAAGAGTACGCAAGATTTTAGCAGCAAAATATTGGTTAGATTTAAATAAATACGAGCCAATAAAATTAGATGGTATTGATGCTGATATTAATAATGCAGAAGCAAAATTTTTGAAATTTAAGTTGATGGAAAATGCGATTACAGTAGCAAAAGATTCTGCGTTAATTATTCCAATTTTAAATTTGCAAAAGCGAATTGCAAACGTAAGTATAGGAAGCAGCAAAACCACTACATTTTCTACAACATTAGATAAATATACAAAAGTAGACCATTTCTTTATTCCCAAAGATGAATCTGTAATAACACTTGATGCAATGTTGCTAAATTTAAAAGACTATCATTTAGTGGTTATTGACATACAAGATATGAGCCGTTTTGCAGCGAAAAATTTTGGCTTGACAACAAATTCAATTTTATTTTTAAAACAAGTCAATAAACAAAATCAAACTATATTAACGGTATTTGGTTCGCCGTATAGTTTAAAATATTTTCAGGATTTTAACACCGTAATAGTTGGTTATAACGAAGAAGACGAAGCGGAATCTATTGCGGCTCAAATTATCTTTGGTGCACGCGGTGCAGAAGGAACGATGCCTGTAACGGTTGGTAAATTTGGATACGGCGATGGTGTTTGCACCAACTCGAATATGCGTTTAAAATATGGCACTCCACTCGAAGTGAATATGAATGCGAAAACCTTGCAAAAAGTAGATGCGATTATTTATAAAGCAATTGATGATAGAGTTTTTCCAGGCGCACAATTATTAGTAGCAAAAGATGGAAATGTGATTTATGAAAAAGCGTATGGTTTTCATACGTACGACAATACGTTAGCTACTAAGACTACTGATTTGTTTGATATTGCATCGGTAACAAAAGTAACAGCAACGGTGCCGATGATAATGAAAATGCAGGAACAAGGAAAAATTGATATCAACAAAAAACTCGGTGATTATTATACGTATCCTGAAGGTTCCAATAAAAAAGATATTGTTATTAAAGAAATGTTGTGCCATCAGTCTGGCTTGCCGGCATGGATTCCTTTTTATAAAAATTCGCTTGATGCTGCAGGAAATCCTGATAGTTTGTGGTACTCTAAAATTCAGGATTCAATTTTTTCTGTTAAAATTTTAGATAGTTTATTTTTGAAAAGATCGTTTCAGGATTCCGTATGGAAAATGATTTACGATTGCGGTTTATCACCTGTGAAAGATTACAAATACAGCGATGTAGGTTATTATTTATTGAAAAAAATTATTGAAAAAAACTACAAAGATTCGTTGCAGAATATTACACGAAAATATTTATACGCGCCACTTGGTATGAATTATACGCAGTACAATCCGAAATGGAATGGTTATGATTTGAATAAGATTATACCAACAGAAATTGAAAAGAATTTCCGTCAATCCTTATTGCTTGGAACTGTACACGACCAAGGCGCAGCCTTGTTAGAAGGCGTGGCTGGTCACGCAGGAATTTTTAGCAATGCCAATGATTTAGCAAAATATTTTCAGTTATTGCTCAATGGTGGAACCTATGGTGGTTATAAATATTATGAAGCATCAACCATCAAAAATTTTACGACTAAACAATATCAGAATAACAGAAGAGCGATTGGTTTTGACAAGCCAACACCAATTGGACAAGATGGGCCCACCTGCGATGCTGCTTCAGCAGAATCCTTCGGACATACAGGTTTTACTGGCACTATAGCTTGGGCAGATCCGAAAACAAATCTCGTTTTTATTTTCTTATGCAACCGCGTGTATCCAAGTGCTGATATAAATACGTTGGCAAAACAAGGCATTCGTCCTAAAATACAACAGGTGATTTATGATGCGTTGAATAAATAGTATTGAGTTGTTAGTAACTAGTATTGTGATGAAAACTATTGTTCTCTTTGCGTCTTTGCGTGAAAAATTCTGCGCTACACCTCGTAATTAAAATTCACTTCACAGCCTTCACTGCAATTTGTGCAGATGTCGATTTCTTTTCTGCCTTTTACTAATTTCACTCTGAAGTCTTTATACAAATCATTGTTCCAGATTTGAGAAAAAGTATGTGTTTGCAAATCACCTAATTGGTATTGTGCATCTTTATCAAAACAACAAGGAACTACTTTTCCA
>JANNVS010000354.1:0-1639 GCA_031414515.1 Sphingobacteriales bacterium
AATATACTATTTAACATAATATAAATTATAGGACATATTTGTTTGCTATCATAATATAATATCAAATATCCAAGATACTATTTTACATAATACTACGCGAATACGATTGTTACAATTCAATTGATTTTGTATTTATTACAAAGTATACTGTTTTTGTAATCAATAAACATTAATTAAAGTATCACAAAGAATTAATAAAACGAATTGGACTATCTTTATCGTTTCTAATCAGAATATAATATTTTATGTACTTATACACTAACTGGGCAGCAACAATACCTATGGCAAATGAAGAACAGGATTTTGCACCGTTTGTAGAATTGTTGAGTCGTGTAATGGACGTTATTGGAACTGGAAAGATATATTTTGTTATAGATAATGCATCAAAAGATAAAACATTAGAATTAGCTCAAGAATTAGAGAAGAAAGACAATAGATTTGAGGTAATCTGGGCTCCTGATAATAAAAATGTCGTAGATGCCTATTTAACAGGCTTCAAAGTAGCTTATGAGCGTGGTCACGATATTATTATTGAAATGGATGCAGGTTTATCACATGATCCTAGAGCAATACCTATGTATTTACGTGTATTGAATGAAGGAAATGAAGTTGCATTTGGTTCTCGATTTATAAAAGATGGATCTATGGGTGACTCACCTTTTAATCGAAGAATGTTAAGTAAAGGTGGAACTAAATTAGCTAACTTACTGCTTGGTACAAAGTTATATGATATGACTTCTGGATTTCAGGGATTTCATAGAGACGTAATTGAAAAATTATTACAATATCCTTTAAAATCCAGAGCACACTTTTACCAAACTGAAGTGAAATACTTATTGAGAAAACATCGTACAGCCGAAGTTCCAATTCATTATCAGGCGCCATCGCCAAGAGTTTCGCCATCTGCTATTAAAAATGCCAGAGAAACACTACTCTACTACTTTTTTGAACGTTTAAAAGGTAATACACCTGTTATTTAACATAATAAAAATTTTTAATTAATACAAACATAAAGCAATAAATATAAATAATTTATACCATGCCAGTTAAATCATTAGTTATTACTTCAATTGCTGCAGATACCTTAGAAGTATTACATACATACGCAAAAGAGTGCACAGCACGCAATATTCACTTTATAATGATTGGTGATACCAAAAACCCTGAAAACTTCCATATTGATGGCTGCGATTTTTGGTCAGTAAAACGTCAATTAGAATTAGATTCAAAATTTGCAAAAATTTGTCCTACAAGACATTATGCAAGAAAAAATATTGGTTATATCATCGCATTACAAAATGGTACAGAAGAATTAGTAGAAACAGATGATGATAATTTTCCACGTGAAGAATTTTGGCTGCCGACAACAAAAATTATTAAAGCTGTTGATATTAAAGAAACAGGTTGGATAAATGTATATAAATACTTCAGTAACAAATTTGTATGGCCTCGTGGATTGCCATTAGAAGAGTTACAAAAAGAAACACCTAGCCTATCAAAATTTGAAACAAAAGATATTAATTGTCCAATTCAACAAGGTTTGGCTGATGAAAATCCAGATGTTGATGCTGTTTTTAGGCTTACCTACCCATTACCAATGGATTTTGAAAAAACTGGTGTTAATGTGGCTTTAGGAAAT
>JANNVS010000355.1:0-7441 GCA_031414515.1 Sphingobacteriales bacterium
GATCATATTCGTGCAGTATCGTTTACCATTGCAGACGGACAATTACCAAGCAACACTGGTGCTGGTTATGTGATTCGCAGAATCTTAAGAAGAGCAGTTCGTTATTATTTTTCTTATTTAGACAGAAAAGAACCACTGTTACATTTATTAGTACCAGTTTTAGCTAAACAGTTTGAAAATATTTTCCCAGAATTACAAAGTCAGGTTGATTTTGTTGCTAAAGTTGTTTTAGAAGAGGAAAATTCCTTTTTGAAGACACTGGATAATGGATTGAAAAGATTATTTATAATTATTGATGAAACATTAGTAGCTAATAAATTAAAACCTACACTTATCAATGGTGCTGCTGCTTTTGAATTGTTAGATACATATGGTTTTCCAATTGATTTAACCACATTGATTGCTGCCGAAAATAATTTAAATGTAGATGAATTAGGTTTTGAAGAAGAATTGCAAAAACAAAAAACGCGTAGCCGTGCAGCATCCGAACAAGATGTAGATGATTGGATTACGTTGCAAGAAGGTAAATCTGTTTTTGTTGGTTATGATTCTTTAGAAACAAAAGCAAAAGTTTTAAAATACAGAAAAATAAAATCGAAAGGAAAAGAGCAATATCAAATTGTATTAGATAAAACTCCTTTTTATGCAGAAAGTGGTGGACAAGTTGGTGATATAGGAAATTTAGAGTTTCCGTCATTGCGAGCAGCAGGCGAAGCAATTTGTTCAATAAATATTACAGACACAAAAAAAGAAAATGATTTAATTGTTCATTTCGTAGATGAAATTCCTGCTGATTTAAATGGCGAAGTAATTGCAAGTGTAGATGAGGAAACACGCAGAAAAACAACCATTCATCATTCATCAACGCATTTATTGCAGGCAGCATTACAACAAGTATTAGGAAAACACATTGCACAAAAAGGTTCATTGAATAATTCAGAATACCTGCGTTTCGATTTTTCTCATTTTGCAAAAATGACCAATGAAGAAATTGAGCAGGTAGAAAATTTAGTGAACGAAAAGATACGTGCAAACATTCCTGTTGTCATAAAAGAAATGTCTAAAGACGAAGCAATGAAGCTTGGTGCAATGGCTCTATTCGGCGAAAAATATGGCAATGTAGTTCGAGTAGTAACTATAGACGAAAAATATAGTATTGAATTATGCGGTGGAACACACGTTGGTGCAACTGGTGAATTAGGTTTATTTAAAATTACTTCTGAAAGCGCCATAGCTGCTGGTGTTCGACGTGTAGAAGCAGTGTGCGGTGAAATGGCATTGCAATACACAAATGAACTCATTAAGCAATTAAATAATGTAAAGGATGCGTTCAAAGGTTCTAAAGATATTGGTAAATCAATTGAGCAATTACAAGAGGAAAATGCATCACTAAAAAAAGAAATAGAGAAATACCAGAATGAAAAAGTAGAAATTGTAAAACAACAACTGCGTACCAAAGTAACGAATAGAAATGAAGCCAATGTATTGTTTGAAAAAGTGGATGGTGTGAATGCAGATGGCTTGAAAAAAATTCAATTCGATTTGAATAATGAATTTGATAATTTATTTTTTGTTGCCGTTGCTGTGGTAAATGATAAACCATTGCTATCAATTATCATTTCTGAAGAATTAGTAAAGTCTAAAAAATTACACGCAGGAAATTTAGTAAAAGAATTAGCCAAAGCTATCAAAGGTGGTGGTGGTGGACAGCCATTCTACGCTACAGCTGGCGGTACAGATATAAATGGAATTGACACTGTATTACGACAAGCAGAAGAATTGTTTTTGGTGCAAACAAATCCAAATCCTGAGATTTACTAGTTGAAATAAAAATGGGTTGCCTCACGGCAACCCTTCTGAATGTTATGCAAACCAAATAAATAAAAAAATGATTAATAATATGTATAGCTTGTAGTTTTTACAACTGATAGCTTTATACTTGTTTTTTGAATTACTCTTTGTTGAGCATCATACAAATAAGTATATGTAGTAGTTTCACCATTTTGAGTTTCTTTTTTAAGTAAATTCTCA
This sequence comes from Sphingobacteriales bacterium, assembly GCA_031414515.1. Classification (GTDB taxonomy): domain Bacteria; phylum Bacteroidota; class Bacteroidia; order Chitinophagales; family JADIYW01; genus JADJSS01. The sequence continues at coordinate 2,032 of JANNVS010000355.1, forward strand.
GAGCTTTTTCCTAAATAACTCCTTCCAAAATTTTTATTACCGATAGAACTTATCTTATCTAAATAATAGTCATAATTAGTATTTATATCAAATTCACCACCACCATAAGAAAATCCTTTGCCGCTGATTTGTAGAATATTTTTGTTGTCATTTATTACTTGCTCAACGGTATTGTAATCTGTTATTGCGTAATCTTGATTTACTATAAAACCATTTGTATCATATTTATAAGATTGTGTTTGGCAGGTTGTTGTAGTGCCAGCATAAAATCCATTTGTATTAAGTTTAAATATACTTGGATTTGAAGTACAGTTTAACTTAATTGTTCCGTTTGGAAGCACCTGCTCTAATTCATATAAAGGTTCTCCGCTGTGATACTCAGAAACAGCGCCATTTGAATATGTAAATTCGTGGTAATAAGATGGACCAGTTGTTGTTGAAAATACTATTCTTGATATTCGGTTTTGATTGTCATAAGAATATGACTCTACATTATTTCCGTCAGTTTTAGTCTTAACAAGCGCATCAGAAGGTGATGAGCCAACAGAATTAGTAATAAGACTTTCTTTTTTGCAACTAAGTAATGTAACAGATGCTATTACACACAGTAATAAAAGTTTACTTTTTAACATATAAAACCCACTATAAAATATAAACAATAAAATCCCCAATTCAAAGTTAATTAAATATGTGGATAAGTATGTTATCTTATCTTTATAATCTTGATTTTAATCAATATTAATTATTAAAACTATGATAATCAATTTATTAAAAAGTGTTAATAAATGTTTTTATAAGAAAGGATTTTAGAATATATTGATTTTTGGGTTGATAATAAGCTGTAAATTTATTTTTAAAACCTGTTAGATATAAAATAATTCTACAGAGTAGTTTAGCCGTATTATTTCTTCATCTGTTTTCAAAATGGTATCTTTACGACCATTCAGTTATGATAGAATTTGACAAATATGAAATAGTGATTGGACTAGAGGTTCATGCACAATTAAATACAAAAACCAAGATTTTCGCAAGCGACGAAGCATCATTTGATACATTGCCTAATACACATATAAGTCCAATTACACTTGGTATGCCAGGTGTATTACCGAAATTGAATAAAGAAGTAGTAGAAAAGGCAATTAAATTGGGCATCGCTTTAAATTGTTCTATAACAGAAGAAAATCATTTTGCACGTAAAAATTATTTCTATGCAGATTTACCAAAAGGATATCAGATAACACAAGATAAAAAACCGATATGTTTGGGCGGTTTTGTAGAAATAAACGTGAATGGTTTACAAAAAGATATTGCTTTGACGCGTATTCACATGGAAGAAGATGCTGGTAAAAATAACCATGAACTAGATGCAGATTTCACACTAATAGATTTAAATCGGGCTGGTGTTCCTTTATTAGAAGTAGTTTCAGAGCCAGATATACGAAGTAGTGAAGAAGCATATGCTTTTGTAACAGAACTAAGGAAAATGGTGCGTTTCTTAGATATTTGTGATGGTAATATGGAAGAAGGTTCGATGCGTTGTGATGCGAATGTTTCTGTTCGCTTAAAAGGTGAAACTGAATACAGAAATCGTGTTGAAGTTAAAAACATGAACTCTATTAGAAATGTAAAAAGAGCGATTGATGTAGAATCAAAACGTCAAATTGAAATTTACTCAACTGGTGGAACTATAGACCAGGAAACTCGTGGGTTTAATCCAGCAGATGGTTCTTCATTCTCATTGCGTAGTAAAGAAAATGCACACGATTATAGATATTTTCCAGAACCTGATTTACCACCACTAATGGTGACGCAGAAAGATATTGAAGAAATAATAAAGAGAATGCCATCGTTACCAAAAGAATTAGTAGCGCAATTTACTACTACTTATAATTTGTCGCTCTACGATGCACATGTTATAACAGATGAAAAAGAAACGGTTTCTTATTTTTTAGAACTGATAAAAACAACTAAAAACTACAAAGCTGCTGCTAACTGGGTAATCAATGAAATCAAATCTTTTGTAAATGAAAACAATATTCACTTTTCATCTTTTAAAGTAAAGCCTTCTCAGATTGCCGAAATAATTAAACTTATTGATGACGATATTATTAGTTCTACCGGTGCAAAAAGCATTTTTAAATCTTTTACTAATGGTAATACTGATTCTGCAGTTTCTATTGCAGAAGAATTAAATTTAATTCAATCTTCAGATACTAATGAATTAAATGATTGGATAAAACTGGTATTAGATAAATATCCGGAAAAAGTGATGGAATATAAAAACGGTAAAAAAGGAAATATAAATCTATTTATGGGTGAAGTGATGAAATTATCAAGAGGCACTGCAGACCCGAAAATAACAACAAAAATGTTAATTGATATTTTAAGTTAAAAAAAACTTGTCATGAAGAAACAAATAATTCATTCACTATTTTATGTTCTTATTATTTCATTTTTATTCTCATCCTGTAATCATTTTAACGGCTATACTATAAACGGAAAAATAAAAAATGCAGAAGGACTAAAAGTATATTTGGAAGATATAGCAGATACAGCACCAGTTGTTATTGATACAACAACGATAAAAAATAATTCATTTCAATTAAAAAATTATTCCACTAAAGGTATATATAGATTGCGTTTGGGTGATGAAACAAATAAATCAATTTTCTTATATCTACAAGAAAAAGACCACATAACTATTAATGCAGATTTTAAAAAATTAATCGATTATAAAGTAGAAGGCAGCAATGGTTCTTTTTCTATACAACAATTATCTGCAACTTCGAAGATGCGTTTTGAGGAATTAGATTCAACATTCTCACATTTAAAAAATGCATCAGATAATTCAAAAGATTCTATTCAATCTATTTTCTCTAATCAAAAGAAAGACTACATTCAATTTATTAAAAATTTTGTTGAAAATGAATCCAATAATTACGTTGCCTGTTTTGCATTAAATTATCTTGGACCAATGATGCAAGAAGAAGTTCCATTCTTAGTGGATATTACTGATAAACTTCATACAGCTGAACCGGATTCAAAATATATCAATATGTGGTTTAAGCAAATGCAACAATATCGAGATGCAATGATGGCTGAATCAGAAATTGGAATAGCATTAAATTCGCAAGCACCGAATATCATCTTACAAAATCCAAATGGTGATACGATACAATTGAACAGTTTGAAAGGGAAATATGTATTGCTGGATTTTTGGGCAAGTTGGTGTCAGCCCTGTAGAATGGAAAATCCAAACGTTGTAAAATTATATAAAAAATATCATGCAAATGGATTTGAAATATTTTCAGTTTCATTAGATGCAAATATTGATCAATGGAAAAAAGCTATTGAAAAAGATGGTTTAATTTGGAAAAATCATGGATGTGATTTTGGTGGTTGGAATTCTGCAGCAGCACAAGCCTATAGTGTTCATTCAATACCTAGTACATTCTTACTTAATAAAGATGGAATCGTAATAGCAAAAAATTTACGAGCAAATGAGTTGGCTTTAAAGCTTGCTGAGATCTTTTCTTTAACAGAATAATTCTTATTATTTTAGATAATCATAAAAATGTAACCAATGAAAAATATTCAATTTCCTTTAACTCTTTCTTTTAAAATATCTACTCTTGCAAATGATTTTGTAGCAAGAGATGCCAATAATATGACGGTTGCTTATGTAAAACAAAAGATGTTTAAATTTGTAGAAGATGTGAGTGTTTTTAGTGATGATTCAAAAACAAATTTACTCTATAATATAAAGGCAAATAAATGGTTGGACTTTTCTGCATCCTACAATTTTACAAATAATACTGGTATGGAATTAGGCAGAATTGTTAGAAAAGGCTGGTCATCTATCTGGAAAGCACGTTATGAAATATACGATGAAAATCAACAACAGGATTTATTAATTCAGGAAGAAAATGGCTGGATAAAAGTTCTTGATGCTTTGATGTTTGAAATTCCATTATTAGGTTTGCTTTCTGGTTATTTTTTAAATCCATCTTATATGGTTACTAGACCAGATGGAACTCCAGTAATACGACTCAAGAAAGAAGCTTCATTTTTTGGCAGAAATTTTTCTGTAAATAAATTAACAGAATTTCAGAAAGGTGAAGAAGAAAGAATTGTTTTAGGATTAATGATGATGATTCTTCTTGAAAGACGTCGCGGATAATGTTATCATTTAACAATAAAAAAGGTATCGCAAACGATACCTTTTTTATTGTTGATTATTCTGTAAATTAATTTGTTTTTAATGCCACTTCTATTTGTGCTACGTGATGTTTGCCATGCCATGCATACAATGCTAAAACATCTTGCAAAGCAGAAGTTGTATTATATTCTGGATGTGTAAAAGTGCGCTTGAAATCATTCTTGTCCATATTTTCTAAAAGTACAGTCCATTTTGCATGTACTGCTTTTAGTAATTGTATTCCAGTTTTAACAGGCAATTGAATATCAGCGGTTTCAACCCATAAATCCTGATTGTATGGCTTTATTACAGGATTATTTTCTGTCAAGGCTAACTTAAATCGTATCAGTGCATTCATATGACTGTCAGCAATGTGATGGATTATTTGTTCAATTGACCAACCACCATCTCTGTACGAGTATTGAAGTTTTTTCTTTTTATTAATTTTCTTACTTACTTTTTTTAAATGATCAGGTAATATCCGAATATCTTGTATCAATTTATTGATAACAGTTTCTGTATACTCATCAGGTCTTTTAAGTTTTCCAATTGGATAAATAGCCGGATTTATCACTTCAATTTTTGGAATTATTACTTTAGACTTTGTAATAGATTTATTCTTTTCTTTTGTTTTTAGTTTTTTTTTAACTATCGTTTTTTTTGCCGTAGCTTTTTTTACGACTGCTTCCTTTTTTACAGATGGTTTTGTTGCTGTTTTCTTTATTACTTTTTTCGTAGCCATAATTTAAAATTTTTCTATTGTTCGTTCTAAAATCTCATTATTATTACTTAATACTAATTTATACGCGCCACTTGCTAATTCATTTAAAGAAACAATTTTATTATACAAGCCTTTTGGTACATAACCAAAATCAATTTGTTTCATTAACCTACCAGACATATCATAGACTTTCAAGTCTAAGTTAGTATTAATAGCAGTATTAAATTGTATAGAAATATTATCTATAAATGGATTTGGATAAGCACTTAAAACAATTAAACTATTTGATTTATTTTTAATACCTGTCACTATATTTTGTCTAGGTGTTTCAGGTGCTTGATAAAATTTAGGATCCAGTTTTACAGATTGAGTTGTTGCTTTTTTTAACCATCTTGTATTTGCTAAGGTGTAGTAACCTGTCTCATAAGCTTGATTTGGATCTAAATTGGTAATTGTTGGTACGGAATAAAAATTTCCTTGAGCAATGGTAT
>JANNVS010000356.1:0-3204 GCA_031414515.1 Sphingobacteriales bacterium
TAAAATTCAACACTAAGCCTGACTCGTGTTTTTCATACAATTTATTGTCTTTGCATCCTAACAAATTCATATACATTTCAACTTCTGAGCGAACAAATCTTTCAGATGTTTTTGGATAGCCACCCATAGGTTTCCATTTGCCTTTAAATCCTTTAGTATTTTCTATCGCTGATTTTATTCCGGAAGTAAATATGGTAGTCATCCATTTTTCCTGTTCCGCAGTTGGCTTATAATTTGCTTCATATCCTTTTGTGCAGATAGTAGGCGTGTTATTGGCATCTTCCTTGGTATTGCATGGTTGTGCAAAGGAGATAAATGAAAAGAAGAGTGAAAATAAAAGGGATAATATTTTTTTCATGGTTTTATTTTTTAGCTGAAATTCTGATTGTTTGTTAATCAAATGCTTTTATTTTACTCGTCATTTCTTGTCAGCGTTTGTTATTATCAATGAAAAATTGCCGGAAACTGCATGCTTTATAGAACTTTCACAGTTTTTAGAAAATTCATCTTTGTCTTCAAATACATTTCCTGAGAAATAACCGCTTACCTTTCCTCCATCTCTAGAATTAAATTCAGTTATTATGAGTTCAACAGTCTCGCAATCATCACTGCCTTCACAACCGTTTACGCCTGAAGGTTTTCGTCTATAGTTGGAGTTAGTACTTGCCTCCTGGACACTTGAGCCAAAAGACATCATTACTCTTCCTTTATTTCTGTAGGTCTGTTCGGGATCATCACAATTAAGCAGGTTTGTGCCTTTGCCCGGGTTCTTAATTTTTAAATACATGTAGATATTACCCTTCATCTTAGAAGGGTCGCCACCACTTCCAAATTTTAGCTCATTGCCATCTATTACACATAATGTAACAGGCAAATCAAAGGTCTTATTTCCTTTTTTACTTACCGTTTTAACGAATGCGGCATTCCTGATATCATATTGCAAGGTCTTTGTTTCTTTGCCATCTACTGTATAATTAAAAAAGCCATTGTTTTTCAAATCATTTTTATTCTGTTTTGTCCCAGCAGCAGGTATTTGCGTCTGTCCTTTTTTCATTTGTGACAGTGCTTCCGGCGGAAGCTTTTTCAGTAATTCCTGCGTTTGCTGTATCATCTTTTCCGTCTCCGCTTTAGAAGGTGTTTTGGTGGTTTTAGGAGGCTGTGCCATTGCAGTTGTTGCAATCATCAGGAAAAAGATACTATAGATTATTTTTTTCATAGCTATTCGTTTTATTGTATGAATATGATATTAATAGCTATTTATGGTCGTTTTCTCAATTTATGGCTGTCTATAAAAATGGTGCCATTATTGGTGTTCACATCATTTGATACAAATCCGCAAAAAGAGGATTGTTTGGTGATGCCATTGCTATAGTTAAGTGTAAGCGTAAAATTATTAAGCGTATACGTGCCACTTCCTGGTTGTGTTTTATTGCCGGCAAATACTTCAATACCATTTGAATAAATACCATCATCTGTAAAACTTCCGTTTTTAGAAAATGTGATGAGTGATTTTGCTCCAGCAGCATCTAATTCTGCATCATTAGGATTGGAGTAAGTGGTCCAGGAGCCTTCTAATCTTACACCATCTACAGATTTACAACGAAAATAATTTTGGTCACCTGTAGCTGCAACTACCAGAATCTGGTCATTTGATTTAAAGGTAATACCTGTAGTTGCTGTTCCCGAATACCATTGCAAACTTGCGCCACCTTTTGAAATTTGATAGGTTCCTAAATCGCTTGCGTTTTTATTAAAGCTATTCATATTGTCCGGAAACATATTAGAAACTCTTCCGTTATTAAAAAAAACAAGCCATATGGGACCGCCGCCACTTTTGTAATTAAAATCACTGGTATTTATATTCATGCCATTCCAAACACCTTCTAATGAATTGCTATTTTGAAAAGTATTTCCTGTAGTAGAAGCAGGTTTTGTTGTCGGCGTAATAGTTTGAGTAGCAATAGGAGCAACAGCAACTGGAGCTATTTTTTTGAATTCTAATGAGGATAAAAAATCCTGAATATTCTTCTGGTAACCGGCATCATTGGTCATAGATAAAATGCAGGTAGTTCTGCCAAATCCTACCACTACAGTTAGCATAGCCAAACTGGTCATATCGCCGCTGGTAAAATTGGCAGCACCGGAAATTACATCGCGTCCGTCATCTTCGCCTATTTCTGTTTCTGGTTCTTCTTTTATATTGAATGGTGTAGCAGCATATTCATTCCAGTATTTTACAAATTCTTCACCGGCGTTTCCGGTAGTAGTTGAACTTGCATACAGGTTTAAAATACAATACGTACGTTTTGATTCAACAGAAGTAGAATAAGTTACTACACCTTCTTTGGTAGATTTTGTCCAGCCTTTTGGAACTTTGTAAGTTGTAATGTCAAATGTTGCTGTTTGTGCACAAGACACGATAGTCAATAGCAGTGCTACAATAGTGATGAGATTTTTTTTCATAGTTTTTGGTTTTAGTTAAACAAAACAGAATAAATTATGGTTCCATTCTTAATTCATACATCTTGGTCAACTCCACTGCATAAGAAAGAAATGCCTTATTGGTATTGGTATTAAATAATAAAGTTGGTGTTTGATAAGCATTATTGTAGCCACAAGATGGACCAATGCTCGGAACAGGATATGTATTTCCTGAGCAGTACACAGAGCCTAAATAATCCCATGTACTTCCATTAGATTTTTTCACTAAAAAAACTCCGCCAGCCGGATCAAATCCAGTAACATAAATTGTTTCAGTATTAGGTACAAATGCAAGAGTTGGAGCAACACCACCTATTTTCAAAGAATCTGATTTTACATCTCTCCATACAATTGAAGGACCGGTTTTTCCGCTTAGTGCCAACTTTCCTGCTTTTGCTGTCACCACTCTTGTATACATAAAATTGGAATTTGTAACTGAATAGGCAAGACAGGGCATATTTGTTAAGGTGTTAAATGCCAAAGCATTGGTTGAAATTGAAGCCACTTGTCCATATCTATTTAAAGAACCTACATCATACCAGGTATCATCAACAGACGAAAGATTCTTTACAGTTAAATAACCTGCGTTATTTATAAAAGCAACATAAGGTTCGTTATTAGATGGATTAAAAGCAAATGAACAGGAATGATGTTTTACATAATTAAAATTAGGTAGTGTATTGGTTGCAGTACCGATGGTGTTTTTCCCTACCGTATTCCATG
>JANNVS010000357.1:0-10333 GCA_031414515.1 Sphingobacteriales bacterium
ACCCTTGATGATGTGGTTGAGAAAAAACGATGATTTACCTTCAATAATCATTCATCTATTCAAGCAAGATTGGGTTATATTTTTTATGGCATATTCTGGTATGTTTTTAGACTTATTTATTGTTCCAGCCTTACTGTTTGATAAAACAAGAAAATGGGGTTTCCTACTTGTTCTTTCTTTTCATTTAATGAATTCGCAATTATTCAGTATTGGTATTTTTCCATTTTTTATGATAGCAGCTTCCAGTCTTTACTTCAGCCCTGATTGGGTGAGGAAAATAATTAATTACTTAAGTGGAAATAACTGGAAAATAAATACATCTTCACAATTATTTTTCTATAAAGATTCTATAAGTAAAAAACAAAAAATAATCATTGCACTTCTAATACTTTGGTCAAGTGTTCAAATTATTTTACCGCTGCGTCATTTCTTTATTCCGGGTTCAGTACATTGGACAGAAGAAGGACACCGTTATTCTTGGCATATGAAACTTCGTACTAAACGTGGCATTGGCATTTATACTGCAAAAGATAAAAGAACTGGAGTAGTCGATACAATAAACGTTGATAATTATTTGAATGACAGACAAAAGAAGAAAATGAGCGGAAGGCCATATTTGATATGGAAATTCTGCCAAATGATAAAGAAAGATTACGCAATAATAGGGAAAGACGTTGCCGTTTATGCAAATGTAAAAGCCACATTAAACGGAAGAAAATATCAACAATTAATAGATTCAACAGTAGATTTGGGATCAGCAGCTCGTCCAACTTTTCCAGTAACTTGGATTGTTCCTTTACATACACCATTAAATGATAGATTAAATAACAATTCAATTAACGATGATGGTGGAGAATAATATGATTAATAAAATAAATACACTAATTTTCATTTTTTAATTTACAATTTTACAGCAAATAAATTTTTATGCAAACTTCATTAAGTGTTATAAAATCTTTTTTTTTGCAACTGCAAAAATCTATTTGTAATAGTTTAGAAACTTTAGATGGAAGTACAAAATTTATAGATGATGTGTGGCAACGTGAAGAAGGCGGTGGTGGATTAAGTAAGGTTATACAAAATGGTAATGTTTTTGAAAAAGGTGGTGTAAATTTTTCTCATGTGTTTGGAATAATGCCTGATGTTTTAAAATCTGAGACTCGTGCTGCAAATTATTTTCATGCTACTGGTGTTTCTATTGTTATTCATCCTCAAAATCCTTTTGTACCTATTATTCATATGAATGTCCGTTATTTTTGTATGTCTGAAACAGAAGATGGAGATAGTATAGACGAATGGTTTGGAGGTGGTATTGATTTGTCTCCGGCATATCCAAATGATGAAGATACATTACATTTGCATACAACATTAAAGAACGCTTGCGATACTTATGATATTTCTTATTATCCTAAATTTAAGGCATGGTGTGATGACTATTTTACCATTTCACATAGAAATGAAATGCGTGGAGTAAGTGGAATCTTCTTTGATCATTTGAGACCAAAAAATGAAGAAGAAAAAAATAATTTGTTTGAATTTTTAAAAGCTGTAGGAAATAGCTTTATTCCTATTTATGCACCTATAGTAGAAAATAACAAAAAAAGAACTTTTACTGAGAAAAATAAAGAATGGCAATTTATCAGACGCGGAAGATATGCTGAATTTAATTTAGTTTACGATAGAGGAACACATTTTGGATTGAAATCAAATGGACGCATTGAATCTATCTTAATGAGTTTGCCACCACATGCCGAATGGAAATATAATTTTATTCCAGACATAGGAAGTGAAGAAGAAAATGCATTGAATTTTTTCCAATCTAAACATTGGATATAATCCTTTGCAATTTAAAATAAGATAATTTTTGATATTATAAATCTAATATTTAAATTTACAAGATATGAAGCCTTCATTTGAACACGTAGAATGTAAACATTGTTCTAATCGATTTAATTCTGTTTTTTGTAAAACAGAACATGACAAAATGGAAGAAATTGAAGCGTTGAAAATTTGTTCTACGATTAAAAAAGGGGAAACTATTTTTAGAGAAGGTTCTTACGCAGCTGGTGTTTATTGTATAAATGCTGGAAAAATAAAATTATCGATGATGGGTGATGAAGGCAAAGAACAAATAGTAAGATTGGCAAAGCAAGGTGATATAATTGGATACAAAGCTTTGCTTTCTGGTGATAGATATAGTTCCACGGCATCTGCTTTAGAAGATTGTAATATCTGTTTCATTCCTAAAGAAATTTTCTTAGTAATCTTACAGAAAGATGCTGCATTATCTTTTGAGATGATGAAAGTGCTTTCTAATGAATTAAAACGAGCAGAAGAAAAAATAACCCATCTCGCTCAAAAGCCAGTTCGAGAACGTGTAGCAGAGACTATTTTATTTCTAAAAGAAACATATGGATTAGATGCCGAAAATAATGTAAATGTTGCATTAACTCGAGAAGAAATAGCCAATTTGGTAGGCACAGCTACCGAAACAGCTATAAGATTACTTTCTGAGTTTAATAAAGATAAAATCATTGAACTAATAGGTAAAAAAATTAAAATCATCAATCAAGACAAATTAGTAAAGACGGCAAATTTATATGATTAACTTGCTATCTAAGAAACATGATATTTATCATGTTTGTATTTGATTCGCATCAGTATCCTTTCTTTTATTTCAGATTAGCTTAGCATCAAATTTCAATGATGCATAATTTGCATATAATTAATTATAATGATTTTACAGCAGATGAGCTTTGTCAATATTTAGAAGAACGTCATTACAAGCAAATATTAGCTGATATGGATGCTATTCAGAAATACTTGGAGAACATTACCTATTCTGAAGATTCTGATGTGATAGAATTAATTAATATTGTCTTCCAGAAATTACACGATGAAGTAAAACAATTATTTGTAAGAGACAGCATCTTATTATTTCCTCATTTAAAAAATAATGTGGAACGGGAAATTTGTCTTACTCCTATTAATTTATTACATCATCAAATAAACACAATTTTACAACAATTACGTAAATTAATGAATAACTATGTCCAACAACCTAACTGGTCAAATCAATTTAAGATATGTTGTAATGAATTATTTGCACTAGAACAATCTATACAGCATATTTTATATATCAAAGAAAACTTTTTATGGACAAAAATTAATGCAGTTAAATCTAATGAGTATTAAAGTATTGGATTCAAAAACCTGTTTTCACTGTGGTGAAGATTGTAATTTATCAAATATTCATCAACATGATAAATTCTTTTGTTGTGATGGCTGTAAAATAGTTTTTGAAATATTAAATGAAAATAAACTATGTACCTATTATGATTTAAACTTAAACCCAGGTATTGCTCAAAAAATAATTATAAGAAAAGACAAGTTCGCTTTTTTAGATGATGACTCTATCATTCAAAAGATAATACAATTTACAGACGGCAATCAAACAAATGTCACATTCTATTTACCACAGATGCATTGTAGTTCATGTCTGTGGCTATTAGAAAATATTCACAGGATTAATAAGGGTGTCATAATATCAAAAGTAAATTTTAATAAAAGAGAAGTTTTTATAGTGCTTGATAATTCTAAAACCTCTTTGCGTAAGGTTGTTGAAACATTAACATCTATTGGTTATGAGCCTCATATTAGCCTACATGAATTAGATACGAATAGGATTATAAAAGGCTCTAAAATTAGATTGTACAAAGTTGGTGTAGCAGGATTTTGTTTTGCAAATATTATGATGATGAGTTTTCCTGAATACCTATCTTCAAATGGTATGGTAGAAGAAAGTATCAGACAAATATTAAAATATTTCATAGTAGCATTATCACTTCCTGTTTTCTTTTTCTGTTCTTCCGAATTTTTTGTTACTGCATGTAAAGGTATCCGACATAAATTCTTAAATATTGATGCACCTATTGCGTTGGCTATTATGATTACGTTTGGTAGAAGTTTATATGAGATTTTTTCAGATACTGGCATGGGTTATTTAGATAGTATGAGTGGAATCGTATTTTTCATGTTAGTAGGTCGATTACTTCAAGAAAAAACTTATCAATCCATTTCTTTTGATAGAGACTTTAAATCATTTTTCCCAATCGCTGTAAATGTTGTAAATGACGATAAAAATATCCCAACACAAATAGATAAAATTAAACCTGGAGATATTATAAAAGTATTTAATAATGAATTAATTCCTGTAGACTGTATTTTGTCAAAAGGAAAAGCAGAAATAGATTATAGCTTTGTAAGCGGTGAAAGTCTTCCTGTTGTTAAAGAAGCTGGAGAGATAATTTATGCTGGCGGAAGACAGTTATCAGGAGTGTTGGAATTATTGGTTGTAAAAGAAGTTTCTCAAAGCTATTTGACAAACCTTTGGAATAAAGATATATTTAAAACTAAGGAAGAAATGACATCCTCAATTATACACGTAATTGGGAAATATTTTACAATCTTAGTTTTAGGTATCGCTATTTTAGCATCATCATATTGGTATTATCATAACGAATATCAATTAATGTGGAATACATTAACTACTGTATTAATTGTTGCATGTCCTTGTGCTTTATTATTGTCGTCTACATTCACTAATGGGAATATACTTAGAATATTAAGTAAAAATAAACTGTATTTACGTCATCCTGATGTAATTGAAAATATTTCTACAATTAATCAATTTGTTTTTGATAAAACTGGAACCCTTACTCAGCAAAACAAGATAAAGGTCACGTATTCAGGTAAAAAATTAAATGAAACTGAACAAATGAATATTGCATCTTTACTTTCACAATCGCCACACCCTTTAGGTAAAGCAATAAATGATTTTCTAGACAAAAGAAATAGTATTCCAATTTTGAATTTTAAATGGATTGACGGATATGGAATTGAAGGATGGATTGAAGAAAAGTACTATAAATTAGGTTCATTTGAGTTTATTCATGGAAATATGAATCCTAATCAACAGAATAATAGTACTGTATTTGTAAAAATAGAGAATGAAGTACTAGGAGAATTTAAAATAGTCAACAATTATAGATTTGGTTTCAATCAGCTATTGAATGATTTGAATAAAGAATTTACAGTTGCTATCATTTCTGGTGATAATGATGCAGAATATAAAAATCTACAGACCATACTCGGTTCCAAATCAGATATACTATTTAATCAAAAACCCTTAGATAAATTAAATTATATAAAACATCTTCAGCAAATAAAGAATATGAAAGTGATGATGATAGGTGATGGGTTGAATGATGCTGGTGCATTAAAACAAAGCGATGTTGGTATTGCAATTACTGAGAATTCGAATAATTTCAGTCCTGCATGTGACGGTATCCTTGATGCTTCTCAATTTTCTAATTTTAATCACTTCATAAAATTTATAAAATCAGGCAAAAGAACTATCATGATGAGCTTTTTTTTATCACTTCTATACAATGTGATAGGATTGTATTTTGCTGTTCAAGGTATTTTATCACCTTTAATTGCGGCTATTCTAATGCCTTGCAGCTCTATAAGTATAATATTGATGACATTTGGTATGACTGAGCTATCAGCATGGAAAAATGGACTAATAAAACATGATAATAGTCATGTTTAAAGGTGACTGCAATCAGTCAATAATAAACAAGAGATAGATACTTTTGAACAATTAAAATAATATGAGCGTAATCATAATAATGTTAATAGGTAGTATAATAATGGCTGGAGGTTTTTTAATAGCATTTCTATGGAGTGTAAAAGATGGTCAATTCGAAGATCACTATTCTCCTCCAAGACGTATACTATTTGATGATACAATAAATAATAAACCAAATAAGTGATTAATATGGAATTAGAGAAATTTTCCTATGATAATAAAATTCCTAAGTACTTTGCTATCGCTTGTATTTTATGGGGTGTAGTTGGTATGTTGGCTGGTGTTTTAATTGCATTTCAACTGGCATTTCCTTTTTTGAATTTAGATATGGCTGCTACTACCTTCGGTAGAGTAAGGCCAGTACATACGAACGCGGTTATTTTTGCTTTTGTTGGAAATGGCATATTCACAGCTGTATATTATTCATTACCAAGATTATTAAAAACTAAAATGTATAGTCATCTTTTGGGTAAGTTTCATTTCTGGGGTTGGCAATTAATAATAGTTGCAGCTGCAGTGACACTTTTATCTGGATATACAACTGGAAAAGAATATGCAGAATTAGAATGGCCTATTGATATAGCAATTACTTTAGTTTGGGTGGTATTTGGTATCAATATGTTTGGTACAATTTTAACTAGGAGAGAACGTCATTTGTACGTTGCAATTTGGTTTTATATTGCTTCATGGGTAACAGTTGCCATGTTGCATATTGTTAATTCCATAGAATTGCCAATTTCTTTTATGAAAAGTTATCCAGTATATGCTGGCGTTCAGGATGCTTTGGTTCAATGGTGGTATGGACATAATGCAGTTGCATTCTTTTTGACAACACCTTACTTGGGATTGATGTATTATTTTGTTCCAAAGGCTGCTAACCGTCCAGTTTATTCTTATCGATTAAGTATAGTACATTTCTGGTCATTGATATTCTTATATATTTGGGCAGGTCCACATCACTTACTATATACAGCATTACCAGAATGGGCTCAATCATTAGGAACAGCATTTTCAATAATGTTACTATTGCCAAGTTGGGGTGGAATGTTGAATGGTTTATTTACGTTACGTGGTGCCTGGGATAAGGTACGTGAAGACCCTATTCTAAAATTCTTCGTTGTAGGTGTTACATGCTATGGGATGTCCACTTTTGAAGGTCCAATGTTATCACTTAAAAATGTAAATGCTATTTCACATTATAGTGATTGGACAATTGCACACGTACATATTGGTGCATTAGGATGGAATGGATTCATGACATTTGGTATGATGTATTGGTTGATTCCAAGATTATTTAAAACAGATTTATTTTCAAAAAAACTTGCCAGTTCACATTTTTGGATTGGAACATTTGGTATCATACTATATGCAATTCCTATGTATTGGGCTGCTTTTCGTTCCTATTTTATGTTTAAGGCTTTTACACCAGAAGGTCAATTGCAGTACCAATTTATTGATATAGTTCAAACGACTATACCATTTTATATAATGAGAGCAATAGGTGGCACGATTTATTTAGGTGGTGTATTATTAATGGTATATAATTTAATCAAAACAGCTAAGAAAGGATTCTTTGTTGAAAGTGAAGAAGTAGAAGCAGCACCATTGTCTGTAGAGTATGTACCAACTGGAAAAAAATTCTGGCATAGTTTTATAGAAAGAAAACCAATTTTAATGTTGGTAGCAAGTTTATTAGTAGTTGCATTAGGAGGAATTTTCGAATTAATTCCAACATTTTTGATTAAATCTAATATTCCAACTATTTCAAGTGTAAAACCTTATACACCACTCGAATTACAAGGCAGAGATATATATATAAGAGAAGGATGTTACACTTGTCATTCACAAATGATTCGTCCGTTTAGATATGAAGTGTTGCGCTATGGTGATTATTCAAAAGCAGGAGAATTTGTATATGATCATCCATTTCAATGGGGTAGTAAACGAACTGGACCAGATCTAGCCCGTGAAGGTGGAAGATATCCCGATAGTTGGCACTTTAATCATATGCTGGATCCAACCTCAATGTCACCAGGTTCTGTCATGCCAAAATATCCATGGCTATTCCGAAGAGATTTAGATATGTCTTCGACTAATTCCAAAATCTATGCAATGCGAAAATTAGGCGTTCCTTATGAAAACGGATATGAAAAGAATGCAAATAAAGATTTAATAACACAAGCAGAAAAAATTTCAGCAAGTCTAAAAATAGATAAAATATCCATTAGTAGTAAAAAGGAAATTATTTCCTTAATTGCTTATTTACAAAGAATGGGAACAGATATTAAATCAGAAATAAAATAAATACATACATATGAAATTTATAAATTATCTAGAAGGTATAACAGGAATAAGTATTTATCCACTTACTTCTTTGTTATTGTTCTTTACATTCTTTATTGTAGCATCAATATTGGTAATGCGAACAGACAATGGCTTTATAAATCATATGAAAAATATGCCTTTAGAAAAAGAATCTAATGATTAAAAAAAATACAATGAGACAAAAATATATAATTCAGTTTTTTCTTTTTTTATTGATAACTTTTCTTTTTATCACCAATTGTTTTTCTCAATCTGCAGCTTCTGTGTCTAAGACTAATTCATTTGCAGTTCCAGTTAATACTATATTGTGTTTGATTACACTAATTTTATTATTAATTATTATCGTTTTAGCAATTACAGTAAACGCCGCTATTGGATTATATAAACTAAAATCAAAAGATAATGATTCGATAGATATTAAGAATATTTCTGTATTCATTGGCTTGTTTATAATATCTAATTTTGCCTATTCACATGATGTAGTTTCCACAAGTATAGTTGATACAGGAGCTGAGATGGCAAGTAAATGGTACTTCTATAGTTTTATTTCTGTTATTATTGTCGAAGTTGGAATAATACTTTTTTTTATCAGAGCATTAAGTTTTCTTACTGGGATTGATAGCTTTAAGAAAACACAAACTAAGAATGTAAAAACAATTTGGGAAACGATTAATCAATTTAAACCTATTGAAGATGAAGAAAACATGGATACTGGTCATAATTATGATGGTATTCGTGAGTTAGATAATATAACACCACCTTGGTTTATTGCTGGCTTTGTTGCTTCAATTATTTTTGCTGCAATTTATATGTATAGATATCATATAGCTGAATCAGCACCTCTAATGTTAGAAGAATATGCAATTGAAATGAAACAAGCACAAATTTTTCAAGACTCTATATTGAAACTTGAAGGAAACAAAGTAGATGAAAATACTGTTGTTATGTTGGATGGTAAAGGAATAGAATTAGGTAATAAATTATATATTGCAAACTGTGCAGCATGTCATGGTGATAAAGGACAGGGTGGTGTTGGACCTAATTTAACGGATCAATATTGGTTACATGGTGGTTCTATAAAGGATGTATTTAAAGTTATAAAATATGGCTGGATAGAAAAAGGAATGAAATCATGGAAAGATGATTTTTCTCCAACACAAATAGCTCAGTTATCAAGCTATGTCGAATCATTAAAAGGTACTAACCCTGTTGGTTCAAAAGAAAAACAAGGTGAATTATATGTTGAAGAATTATCGATTGCAATAGAAGGAAATGTAAAAATAGATTCATTGAAAACTAATTAGTAATGGATATAGATGAATTACAACATGCAGAATCATATAGAGATAGAGTAAGTACAGTTACAGATAAAGGCGATAGAAATTGGGTATATGCATTACAACCTAAAGGAATATTTTATAATTACAGAAATTTATTAACAGCAGTTTATTTATTGTTTTTTTTTGGATTACCATTTATTTATGTAAATGGAATGCCACTTATATTATTCAATGTTGTAGAAGGTAAATTTATTTTGTTTAGTAAAATATTCTGGCCTCAGGATTTCTATATTTTTGCCATCGCAATGGTTACGTTTATCATTTTCATTGCCTTATTTACAGTAGTATATGGACGGTTATTTTGTGGATGGGTTTGTCCGCAAACTATTTTTATGGAGTTAGTCTTTAGAAGAATTGAATGGATAATAGAAGGAAGCCCATCAGAACAAAAACTTATGGATAATGGAATATGGAATGCAAATAAGATAGGTAAAAAACTTTTGAAACACTTTGTTTTTCTTTTGATTTCATTTTTAATTGCAAATACATTTTTGTCCTATATTTTTGGTGTAGATAAGTTAATAAAGATTATTGAAGAGCCATTAACAGACCACATTGCATTATTTTTTGGCTTGATAGGCTTTACTATTATGTTCTATATAGTATTTGCTTTTATAAGAGAGATTGTATGCACAACCATTTGTCCTTACGGAAGACTACAAGGTGTACTATTTGATCAGGATACAATGTTGGTTGCTTATGATTACAAACGAGGCGAACAAAGAGGCAAGTTTAAAAAAAATGAACAAAGAATTTTAGGTGACTGTATCGATTGTCATCAGTGTGTAAATGTTTGTCCAACTGGAATTGATATACGAAATGGTACTCAATTAGATTGCACAAACTGTACAGCCTGTATAGATGCTTGTGATTTTATGATGGAAAAAGTAGGGTTGGAGAAAGGCTTAATTAGATATGCATCAGAAAATGGAATTGCTCAGGGAAAGAAGATGTCATTTACACCTAAAATAAGAGCATATACGGTTTTATTATTAATTTTGTCTGTTATTTTGAT
>JANNVS010000358.1:0-12018 GCA_031414515.1 Sphingobacteriales bacterium
CCAAGTTCCATCCAGTCGCCATGTTTTTTAAGCATTGCCTGTAAATCTGCCAAACAACGGTAATCATAAAGCAACGTTGTTTTGCCTACCACACACACTATTACTTCTTTGCCGTCTTTTTCATCTTTGTACATTTCATAGTCAGACGACAATGATGGTGTTTTTAGTTTCCACGTATTTTCTTTTGTTCCTTTTTCGTTTGCCATTATATAAATTTTAATTGTAAATTATTTTTCGGCATGCTAACTTACTAAAAATATTATTTAAAAATATTTTTTTTATATGGTTACACACATTACTAACCTCGACCTTAATTAATAAGATTATCAGTTTATCTACTTAACTATCACTAACTTTTTATACAAATACTCATCACCAGATGTTATATAAATCAAGGCAGTTTGTGCAGGTATATCGCTCACATCTATATGCAAAAATTTTGCGTTTAGGATGTTGCCTGAAAAAACTTCTTTTATCGTTTTACCAGAAGCAATATCTACGAGTTTAACGCTTATTTGTTTATTTTCTTCTGTTACAATTTTCAACGTTGTAATATCTTTTACCGGATTTGGAAATATATCTACCAATGCATTTAATTGTTGGTGATTAATTAATGCAGTTTGCAATAACTCAAAAGGTGCTAATGGTGCACCTATTAATAATGGTATAGTTGGCGTTGTCAGTTTTGTTCTGTTCCAATGGTTCACGGTGTCAAACACCTGAAATGCAGCATCCATTTTTTGTGTAACATCAGGTATGAGCTTATTACAATACCAAAACTCACCAGTTGCTTTGTCACTTCGTAAATCTAAAATTCCATAACCATGTTGCACCAAATCTGCATATCTGTGATGTGGATTTATTTGTACACTTAATTGTGTAAGCCAGTTAACAAATGCAGTTGGTAAAATATTTTTTGTCTTTTCATCTAAATTTACTCTTGTTACACTAGTCGGTTGAAACTCTACTGCCACAGCCTTTTCACCTGTTTGTTGATTATAATATAATGGATTTAGAGGATTTTCAGATAAATCCATTGCAAACGAAAAATGCAAATCACCACTAATCATAATGGTATTGTCAATTTTATTATCTCTTAAAAATTTTAAAAACCGTACTCTATCTGCGTTGTATTCATTTACATCACCTTCGCTTAGTAGAGATACAAATCCAATACCTTGCGTGGTGCCTATTGGTAAACCAATCAAATTCCATTGTCCAAATTGTTTTTGAGTTCCTACAATTTTCCATTTTGCTGTTGATGATTTTAGCTTATCTGTTAACCATAAGTATTGTTCGTCGCCCCATAATTTTCGATTTGGATTATTACTACCATTTGATGCTGGTGGTGAAAAAGGTTTTACTCTAAAATGAGTAACATCAGACAAAATTATATCAGCCAACCCACCATAGTTCAAAGCACGATACATTTTTTTTCTATCAGCAGGCTCACGAACAGGTGTCCATTCATAAAATGCCTGTATTGCACCAGCATATTTTGCCATACTTAACGAATCTCCTTTACTCCAACGTACATCATGGTTGTCCCACATTATTAAAAACGGATGTTGTTGTATTACAGAGCGAAAGTCTGGATCTAAATGATAGTAATTATGTATAGATCTGAAATCATCTATTGTTGTTATATCTCTTGTTGTATCAATATCTCTAACTCTTATCGGTTCGTCCATATCTACACCATCATAAATATAATCGCCTACATGTATTACTGCATCTAAATCAGCTCGTTCAGCAATTCGTTTATAAGCGTTAAAATAACCAGAAAAAATACTACTGCACGAAACAACTGCAAATCTTAAATTAGATACAGATGAATTAGGCGCGGTTTTTGTTCTTCCTATCAATGAGTAAATTCCTTCAGGCGATTGGAAGCGATAGTAATACGCTTGCCCAGGTTGCAAACCATCAGCATCTATTTTGATAGTCCAGTCTTTTGTAGAATCTGTAACAATAATACCTGAATCTATAATTATTGAAAATGATAAATCTGTAGCAATTTCCCAATTTATTGTTATTGCATTTGATGGTAATGAAGACGGTGTTATTCTTGTCCAAATAACTACTCTGTCTTGCAACGGATCACCAGATGATACACCATGATAAAAAGGTTTTAACGATGGGTTTTCTATAGGAATTTTTTGTGCAGAAACAGTGTGAGAATAAATGCATAATATAAATAAAAGAAGTTTTTCCATAATTTGGTTATATGTCTAAAATTAGTCAAAGCACTTTTGCCATCCAATTTATCTTCATGAATTATAAATGTTAATTAGGTGAATTTTAATGCTAACCATACAACATTATTTCACAAAATACACAAGCATTATACAAGTAAAATTCAACCATTGATAATAACCATTGCGATTTACAGCAATTTCTGTATTGTACTTTTATTCATGGAAAAATCTACAATAAAGTTAGTTGTTTTTGATATAGCAGGAACAACTGTAAAAGATGAAAATTATGTTCATCAATCACTAATAAACGCCATGGCATCGGTTGGTTATGTTGTTTCTATAGAAGAAGCAAATACAGTAATGGGTTATCCTAAGCCTTATGCGATAAACGAGCTATTAAAAATAAAAGAAGCAAAATCAGAAATCATTAATGAAAATTTTATTGGAAAAATACATAATGTTTTTGTTAAAGAAATGATTGAATTTTACAAAACAAGTTCAAATGTAAAACCAACTGATTATGCAGAAGAAACATTTATTTTATTAAAAAAATTAGGAATAAAAGTAGCCTTAGATACAGGTTTCTCAAAAAATATTACTGACGTAATCATAGAAAGACTACAATGGAAAAAAAATGGATTAATTGATGCTTATATTTCGAGTGATGAAGTGGAAGATGGCAGACCATATCCGTTTATGATTCATACATTGATGAGTCAATTAAACATAAATTCTTCTGATTCAGTAGCAAAAGTAGG
Organism: Sphingobacteriales bacterium; assembly: GCA_031414515.1. GTDB lineage: Bacteria > Bacteroidota > Bacteroidia > Chitinophagales > JADIYW01 > JADJSS01. The sequence continues at coordinate 2,957 of JANNVS010000358.1, forward strand.
CGATACTGTTTCTGATTTGCAAGAAGGTAATAATGCTGCATGCAAATATGTAATTGGCATTACTACAGGTGCGTATTCAAAAGAACAACTGCAAAATACACCACACACACACTTAATAGATAATTTATTAAATGTGGTGGATATTGTAGCACAATAATTTATGAAGGATCAAATCACACATAATTTTGATACAAAAAGAAATAACTCTGCAGCCAATACACTTATTACTGGAATAGCGGCATTCTGCACATATTCGTGTATGTATGCATTTCGAAAACCATTTACAGTAGGAACATTTGAAGGTCTTTCATTTTTTCAAATAGATTATAAAGTTTGGTTGATTATTGCACAATTATTAGGATATACACTAAGCAAATTTTATGGAATTAAGTTTATTTCTGAATCTGTTGCAAAGAATAAAGCAAAGCTAATCTTATTATTAATTATAACCGCCTGGGTTTCGTTATTCTTTTTTGCTATCATTCCTGCACCTTACAATATAATCTGTTTGTTTTTAAATGGTTTTCCTCTCGGAATGGTTTGGGGTTTGGTGTTTAGTTATTTAGAAGGCAGAAGAACAACTGAATTCTTAGGTGCCGCTTTATGTGTTAGTTTTATTTTTTCTTCAGGTTATGTAAAGTCTGTTGGTGCTTATCTTATTATAAATTATTCAGTAACGGAATTTTGGATGCCCTTTTTTACAGGCCTAGTTTTTATTATTCCATTATTTATTTCTATATTTTTTTTACAATCAACACCAAACCCAACCTTAGAAGATGTGAGGTATAGAACACAACGAAAGCCTATGTTAGCTAAAGCAAGAAGAAATTTATTGCTGAACTATTATCCAGGCATTAGTCTGTTGATTATAACATATGTAATCCTAACGGTTATAAGAGACTTTAGAGATAATTTTGCAGCTGAGATATGGAAAGAAAATAATATTATATCATCAGAAATCTTTACCAAAACAGAAATTCCAATCTCTATTTTCATTTTAATTCTGATTAGTCTTTTAATGTTTGTAAAAAATAATAAAAGAGCATTATTTATTAATCATCTCATTGTTGGTGCTGGATTTGTTATCACATTATTTTCTACTTATCTTTTTCAAATAAACTCAATATCTGTTACCTATTGGATGGTTTTCTCTGGTGTAGGCTTATACATGGGTTATGTGCCTTTTAACTGTATTTTTTTCGATCGGCTAATTTCATATTTGAATATTGTAGGAACTGTAGGCTTTTTAATGTATTTGGCAGATTCATTTGGTTATTTAGGCAGCTTTAGTGTATTGCTAATAAAAGAAATTTTTTCTTTAGATATATCGTGGACCAATTTTTTAATTCAGATTTTCTCAATAGCATCAGTCGTTGGTATATTTTGCATGATTTTATCTTGGTTTTATTTTAATAATCAAAAAAGAAATAGCTATGAATAAAAAAAATGCAATTGTAGTTGGAGCTGGCATTGTAGGATTAGCTGTTGCACGCTCTTTGGCAATAAAAGGATATGATGTAACTGTTTTTGAGCGACATCCAAAAGCAGTAGGTGCATCTATTCGTAATTTTGGAATGATCTGGCCAATCGGACAACCACTCGGAACACTTCATGACCGAGCGATGTACTCAAAAAATGTGTGGCAAACAATATGCAAAGAAGCAAAGATTTGGCATAGTGGAAAAGGATCATTACAATTAGCATATAATCCTGAGGAATTAGATGTAATTCATGAATTTTATGAAACAAATTTTTATGACAGAGATATAGAATTATTAAATCGAAAAAATATTATTACACGTTTTAATGGAATCGTTTATAAAAACTTAAATGGTGGTTTTTATAGCAGTTCAGAATTAATTGTTGACCCAAGAGAAGCTATTGAGAAACTACCCTATTATTTTATAGAAAAACTAGGAATTAAATTTTTCTTTAACACTTGTATTAATAAAATTGAAGGCAATAAAGTATACAGCGGTAAGAAACATTGGGAAGCCGATAAGATATTTTTATGCAGCGGGCAGGATTTTGAAATTCTATTTCCAGAAGTGTACTCAAAAAGTGGTATTACAAAATGCAAACTGCAAATGATGCGTACAGTAGCACAAAAAGATAAATGGGAAATTGGTGCATCGCTTGCAGGCGGTTTAACGCTAAGTCATTATGGCGCATTTGCAGGTTGCAAAACACTACCTGCTCTAAAGAAAAAAATAGAAGAGGAAATGCCAGAATATGTAAAATACGGAATTCATGTGATGGTATCACAAAATGGTTTGTATGAGTTTACTTTAGGCGATACACATGAGTACGGTTTATCGCATGACCCGTTTGATAGAAAATATCTGAATGATTTAGTATTAAATTATTTAAAAACGTTTGTTAGAATAAAAGATACAAAAATTGCACAAACATGGAATGGCATTTATGCAAAGTTACCTGGCAAAACAGAGTTTATAAACTCGCCTACTGAATATACTACAATTGTAAATGGATTAAGTGGTGCAGGAATGACTTTATCTTTTGGGTTAGCAGATAAATTGATTTCAAAAATCTAAATCAACATCAAAAAAAATCAACTAAACGCAATAATTTAATGTCAGCAAATAAAAATCACCAATTTTTGATTATTATTTTATTGTCATTAACAATTGGTTACATAGTAAAAATAACCTTATTACCTGCGTCTAGTTTAAAATATATTATATCAATAGTATTTTCTATTTATTTACTATTGTTGCCATTTTCAAAAAAAATAAACCATATTGAATTACCTTTATTTTCATTAATAATTTTTTGGTTTGAATCAATTATCGATACAAATGTTCCTTACATAATTTATCTATCTGAGTCAGGCATCAAAATTATTACACCGCTGATTATTTATTTCTACCTAAACAACAAACCAATACCAACAACACTTCTAAAAACAGGTATTTGTTTAACCTTTATAGCACATGGACTGCTTGCTACAAATATTATTACCACACCAGAGTCATTTTATTTAATGACAGAAAAGATTTTGTGCTTTAATAATAATCAAACAATTATTTTTTTATTTATAGTTGGTGTATTCGATATCCTATTCGTACTATTTTTATTTGAAACCGAAACCAATGCTTATAAATTTGCATTGTATTATTGTATTATTTGGGCTTTCATTACGGCAATAGCAAGAACTATATATGTATATGATGCTAGTGTGTCTGAAATACTTTCTAAAGGAATTGCTGAAACACTCATCAGGCTACCAAATTCTATTATTCCATTTATTTTACTACAAACTGAAAATAAACAATCTGTAAGATTTTATGAATAATAGGTGTGTATTTATTGTGTAAATCAAGTCCATTAAGTGAATAGAAAATGAAAATGAATCAATTAAAATTTCAATAATTAAATTTGACTAAACCACAACTATACATCTAAATGAAAAAAGTTAATTTATTTTATGTTTTATTTATTTTCTTCAACATAAACATTTACAGCCAGGATTCTACGTCAGTAAAAACTAAAAAAAATTCTAAAATTTCCAGCTTCATAAAAGAAAGATTAGAGTTTAGTGCATTTGTTCAATTTCAATGGAATTATTGTACAAAACCTGATTCTATTACCGTCAATTCAGCATCCGGTGGCTATTTCAACAGAGGCATAAAAAATCAATATACACTTCGAAGAGGTCGTTTTATTGTAAAATATAGTGATAAGTACAGTGAAGTCAAAATGCAAATGGATTTAAATGAACGAGGTTTATACCTTAATGATTTTTATGGAAAATTAAAAGACCCCTGGCTGGATGTATTCGCTTTGACTGGTGGAATATTTATGCGTCCATTTGGATATGAAGCACCATCACCATCACGTACAAGAGATGTTCCTGAAAGAGCAATGGTGATACAAAATATTTTTCCAAACCAACGAGACCTAGGCGCAATGCTAACAATAAAAGCTCCTGATAGCAGCAAGGCAAACGGGCTGGTTTTTAACTTTGGTGTATTTGGTGGAAACAGCGGAAAAGCAGAAACTAATTACAAAGATTTTGTAGGTCAATTAAGATATGATAAAGACTTTGGTAAAAACAATATGTTTCACTTAGGTATTGGTGTTTCCGGATTGTTTGGTCAGGTAAGACATATATATGATATTGGAAGTGGAGATCCACAGTCACAAAAATACATCTATGGATTTGGATACACAGATACTTCTATCACTCGAGGCTTTGTAGTTGATTCAGCCAAATCAATCGCTGCTGGAAGATATGGAGGAAAAGTACCTAGATTTTATTTTGGTGCAGATATAGAATTTGGAATAAAATGGAAATTAGGCGAAACAAAAATATATTCTGAATTTATTTCTGGACAACAAATTTCAAAAGAACAAAATTTAGTAAATCCATACAATTTCTCAACAATATCACCAACTGGTTATCAAATGGGTGTCATTTGGTCGTTCTTCAATTCTCCAAATTCTTACAATCCTGCCTTAATTAAACAATTAGATGGACCAGCTCATACCTTTAAAAGAAACTTTAATGGCGGACATGTAACATTTGTGCATACATTTTCTAAACCAAAACTTTTTGTCACTTTCCGTTATGAATGGTACGACCCGAATGAAAGAGTAAAAGGAGAGCAAATTAAATTAGTTGATAATAATGGTCAATTTACAAACTTAAGTCCAGCAGATGTTCGCTATCAGATTATACAGGCAGGTATTGGTTATAAAATTACAAAAAATATAAAAATATCTTTTCACTACGATAGAGTAAAAAATGAAATTACAAATATTGAACCTGTCCCTTTTAACAACGATTTAATTAATTCAAGTTTCATTTATCCAAATTCTGGGTGGAAACAAGATGTTAAAGATGACATCATTACTATGAGATTACAATTAGGTTTTTAAAAAACAACACCATGAAAAAAATATTAACAAGTTTACTGGCATTCATCGTTTCAATAAATTTATCTCTGGCTCAAACAAGTACAGATATAAAATATCTAAGGGCAACTTATAACGATGACCCTGCAACAACAATTTCTATCGGTTGGACTGGTGTAGACGCTACTATTTATTACGGTACAACTGATTTTGGAACGAACCATACTCAATATAGTGCTAACGCGCCTGTTACAAAAACTACTAATATATATAGTTTGACAAATAAGTTTTGCGACCTTAAAAATTTATTGCCTAAAACAACCTACTATTTTGTTTTAAGAGAAAGTAACGGAAAGCTTAGTAAGCGATATTCTTTTAAAACCATGTCAGATAACCAGAATGATCCTATTTCATTTATTTCTGGTGGCGATACGAGAGATGGCATAGTTATAGAAAATTGTAATTGCAGAGGTGAACGACAAAAAGCATTTAGATTGCTAAGTAAAGTATGTACAGATTTTATTGCTTTTTCTGGTGACTTTGCTGGTGGTCCACAGCAAGCTTTATTCAAATCGTTTACGCAACAATGGCAAGAGTGGTTTACTGATTGGCAATTAAGTATTGACAGTACATCAGCAAATAGATTACTACCAATCATACCTGCTATTGGAAATCATGAAGAATCTGCTAATAATTTAAGCTTCTTTAATATTCCAACAACAACAAATTATTTCGGAATCACATTCGGTGGTGGTTTATTTAGAATTATTTCTTTAAACTCAGAGTTAGGAAATAATTCAACACAAATAACTTGGTTTCAAAATGATTTGATAAACAATAATAGTGTTCTTTGGAAAGCAGTTCAATATCATAAACCAATGGTACCACAAGGTCATTACAGCCCTGAACCGTTGCTAATAAACAATTGGGCTACTTATTTTGAACCGTATGGTGTACGACTTGCAATGGAAGGACATACACATATTTATAAGGTTACGTTTCCTGCTCAAAAATCAGGCGGCTCTGCTAATAATTATTTTGTTAGAAATGATGCCAGAGGCACCGTATTCTTAGGTGAAGGAAATATGGGCGCACCATATCGTACAAGTTTGTATGCAAAATTTGCATACACAAGAGAAATTGGAAAAAGTTTTACTTCATTTTTCCATGTTCGTATTTCAAAAGATACAATGAAAGTTCAAACCATATTAGTAAATGCAACTAATGACACCAAAACCTATCAAAGTTGCTCAGCACAAGGACAACAATTAAGAAGCGATATAGATATTTACGATGCTGCAGATGGAGCAACAAATCCAGGTGTTTTTTTAATTCCAAGATTTGGGTTTAGTGATTTTAGTTATGTAGTAACAGGAATAAAAAACAATTCTAAAATATTAAATATTGCTTCTCTTTTTCCAAATCCAGCAGAAGAAAGTATTACATTAAAATTAGACAGGGAATTTAAAGATGCACAAATAGATATGTATGATGCAATGGGAAGATATATTCAATCCTTGTATCAAAAAGAAGATGACTTTAATATTTCTATAGATTTATCTGATGTAAGTAGTGGTGTTTACTACATCTATATTAAAACCGATGATGGTATACAAACGATTAAATTCCTGAAAAAATAATTACTTTTTTTAGAAAATTAGTTATTGAATACATCATATTCACAAATCTTTGGTATAAAGAGATGCTTTAAATTTCATCTCAAAGTTATACCTTTGGTGAATGAATTCATCTCCAGACAATCAGGAAAATTTGATTTCTCAAACGGAACAACTACTGAAAAAGTTAGATGATTTTATTCCTGAGAAGGAAACTGAACAATTTTGCAAAGATTTAAAAACTATCATCAATTTTCACGATCATAATTATTATGTAAAAACTGATTCTATTATTACCGATTATGATTACGATAGATTATTCAAAAAGTTAAAATCTGTTGAAGAAGAAAATCCAAATTTAATTACGGCAGATTCACCGACACAACGTGTAGCCAAAGGCTTGAATCAGGAATTTCCAACGGTACAACATTTAGTGCCAATGATGTCGTTAGAAAACTCGTACAACATTACCGATTTAGAAGATTTTGATACACAGGTAAAAAAAGCATTATCGGAAAACACCAAAATAGAATATATTGCAGAACCAAAGTTCGATGGCAGCAGCATTGCATTAGTTTATGAAAACAACCAATTGGTTCGTGCAGCTACGCGTGGCAATGGCATCGAAGGCGATGAAATTACACCAAACGCAAAAGCTATCAAATCGATTCCGTTAAAAGCAAATTTTTCTCAATTCGGCATTCATAAAATTGAAGTGCGTGGTGAAGTTTTGTTGGAAGTTGCCATGTTGGAAAAAATGAACACAGAACGTAAAAAACAAAATGAAATTTTACGTGCAGAAAATAAAAAAGAATTAGAATTGTATAAGAATGCGCGCAACACTGCAGCAGGAAGTTTACGTTTAAAAGATTCCGCTGAAGTTGCCGCAAGAAAATTAGATGCAATTATTTATCAGATTGGTTATGCTGAAGATGCAACTGGAAATGATATCACCAATATCTTGGAATCGCATAATAAGAATTTAGAAGTTTTAACACAACTTGGATTTAAAACACCATTTAACGAAAGAGGAATTTTTACTTCTATCATCGAAGTAGAAAATTTTTGCAAAATTTGGGAAAATAAACGCGATGCGTATCATTTTGATATTGATGGTATGGTGATAAAAGTAAACAGCATACATCAGCAACAACTTATCGGCAAAACTTCGCATCATCCAAAATGGGCTGTTGCCTATAAGTTTAAAGCAAAACAAGCCACTTCAAAATTAGTACAGGTTGATTTTCAAATTGGCAGAACAGGTGCGATTACACCAGTTGCAAAAATTGAACCTGTACAATTAGTCGGTGTGGAAATTTCTTCTATTTCCTTGCACAACGAAGATTTTATTTTAGACAAAGATATTCGACTCAACGATACGGTTATTGTAGAACGCGCCGGTGATGTGATTCCATATATTGTTGGCAGTATTAAAGAAAGAAGAAACGGAAGCGAAATAAAAATTGCATTTCCAACAACTTGTCCATCGTGCGAACATCATTTGGTAAAGCCAATGGACGAAAGTGTATGGCGTTGTATCAATCCAAATTGTCCTGCGCAATTAGAAGAGCATTTAATTCATTTCGTTTCTAAACAAGCGATGGACATTTTTGGCTTTGGCGAAGAAAATGTACGCACATTTATCAAAGAAAAAATTATTCGCAACATTACTTCTATTTATGAAATTGATTACGAAAAGGTGAGAACGATAGAAGGCTGGAAAGAAAAATCGATACAGAATTTGAAAGATGGAATTGAAGCATCGAAAAAAAATGAATTATATAGATTGATAGTTGGTTTAAGTATTCGTCATGTTGGTAGCACAACGGCAAAAATGCTGGCGAAAAAAGTCGACAAACTTACTGATTTTAAGGATTGGACACAAGAACTATACAGCGAATTAGAAGACGTTGGACCAAAAGTAGCACAATCTTTATTTCAATTTTTTACTGATACAGATAATATTTCACTGATAGAATCGTTGTCTATTTTAGGTGTAAATATTTATAAAACAGAAGCCGTTTTATCATCAAATAAATTAGAAGGAAAGACGTTCTTGTGCACAGGTACATTTCCAAAATTTTCTCGTGATGATATTAAAATAATGATAGAAAAAAACGGTGGTAAAAACCTGAGCGCTATTTCTTCAAATTTAAACTACTTAATTGCTGGTGAAAAAGCAGGTGGTAAATTGGAAAAAGCACAAAAAATACCAACTCTACAAATAATAGATGAAGAACTATTTCTGAAGATGATTGAATAATGAAAAATTATGAACAAAGAATGTAGCAATTTTATCTACCTTTGCAATATAATCTTATGAAAAAACAATCTTTATATTTTATATCTATTTTAGTATTCTTACTCACTGCTTGTGAACAAAAACATTTTTACAACGAATTCAAAACTGTAGATATGAAAGGATGGAAATCAAGCGACACCACTCAATTTGACATACTAATCGATGATACAAGTGCAGTTTATTCTTTATCAGTTTCTGTAAGACATCAGAAAGATTATGAATTCAGCAATTTGTGGTTAACTATTTTTACAGAATATTTAAATGAA
>JANNVS010000359.1:0-2865 GCA_031414515.1 Sphingobacteriales bacterium
ACACAAGCTAAACAAATTGTAGACACAGAAATTTTTCATTTACCTGAAAAAGAAACTCAAAAAATAACATTAGCAAAAAATCTAAAACCAAAAGCAATTAAAGAACATTTAGACGATTATGTTATTGGGCAAGATGAAGCTAAAAAAGTGATTTCCGTTGCTGTTTATAATCACTATAAAAGATTAAACCAAACTATTCAAGATGACGAAGTAGAAATCGAAAAGTCAAACATATTATTAGTTGGTCAAACTGGCACTGGAAAAACATTGATTGCAAAATCAATCGCCAAATTATTAAACGTTCCGTTTGCAATAGTAGATGCTACCGTATTTACAGAAGCTGGTTATGTTGGAGAAGATGTAGAAAGTATTTTGTCGCGCTTGCTGCAAGTATGCAATTACGATACTGCCTTAGCAGAAAAAGGAATTGTATATATTGATGAGATAGATAAAATTGCACGTAAAGGCGATAATCCATCAATTACGCGTGATGTAAGTGGAGAAGGTGTGCAACAAGCGATGCTTAAATTACTGGAAGGCTCGGAAGTATTGGTGCCTCCACATGGTGGAAGGAAACATCCAGAACAAAAACTATTAAAAGTAGACACTAAAAATATTTTATTTATTTGTGGAGGTTCTTTTGATGGAATCGATAAAGTAATTTCAAAAAGATTGAATACTTCAGTTGTTGGATTTAAAAAAGCAAAATCTGGAGAAGAAATTGATAAGGATAATATGTTGCAATATATCACACATCAGGACGTAAAATCTTTTGGTTTGATACCTGAATTGATTGGTCGTTTGCCGGTTCTTGCGCACTTGGAAGAATTGGATAGAGGAGCCTTAACAAACATTTTAACCGAACCCAAAAATGCATTATTAAAACAGTATAAAAAACTGTTTTCGTTGGAAGGCATTGCCTTTGATTTTGACAAAGCAGCAATAGATTTCATTGTAGGAAAAGCCTTGGAATATAAACTCGGCGCGCGTGGTTTGCGTTCAATTTGTGAAGCCATCATCATGGATGCGATGTATGAGTTGCCATCTAGATCAGATGTGAAAGAATACATTATTACAGAAGCTTATGCCAGACAAAAACTCAATAAATCGAAGTTGTCTAAGTTAAAAGTGGCGTAATTGTTTTTTATTATCGCTTTATCAAAATTCTTGATAAAATTTTAAATATTCAATTTGTTATCTTTACATTCTATAATTCATTAATTCATTAATTCACCAATTCTAAAATTAATAAAATCATGGCTTTCGAATTACCTCAATTACCGTATGTATTAGATGCATTAGAACCGCATATTGATGCAAAAACAATGGAAATACATCATGGCAAACACCATAATGCATATGTAACCAACTTAAACGCTGCATTAGCAGGCACACCAAACGAAGGAAAATCTTTGTTAGAATTATTGTCAACCATTTCTACCTTGCCACCAGCTGTGCGCAACAATGGCGGTGGACATTTCAACCACTCTTTTTTCTGGACAATACTTTCACCAACAGGTGGTGGTGAACCAACAGGTGCAATCGGCGAAGCAATTACTGCAACGTTTGGCTCTTACGAAAAATTCAAAGAAGAATTTACAAAAGCAGCAACCACACGTTTCGGTTCTGGTTGGGCTTGGTTATGTGTAAAAGCAGACAAAACAATATGCGTTTGTTCATCGCCAAATCAGGATAATCCGTTAATGGATATTTCTGAATGTCCAGGAACGCCAGTTTTAGGTTTAGATGTTTGGGAACATGCTTATTACTTAAATTATCAAAACCGCAGACCAGATTATATTGCAGCATTTTACAATGTAATTAATTGGAACGAAGTAAACAAAATGTATACAGCGATATTAGCTTCATAATATTTCGTATTACAATAATAAAAAAGCGTCGAACAAATTTGTTCGACGCTTTTTTTATTTATTTTTGGTCTTAACTATGATTCTTATGATTTATTTGATCTTTATGATTGATAGAATTACGCATTGAAAATCAGTTTAATCATAACAATCAAACAAATCATAGTTCAGACAATCATCACTCTATAACAAAAGTCTTCGTATTTACTTGTCCATCATCAGTAATAATAAACAATTGATAAATTCCTTTTGAAAATTGTTGAATTGAAATAGTTTTCAAAAATTCTTTTCCTTGTAATTGTTCCATGAATACAATTTGTCCAACGGCGTTACTGATTTTTAAAATTGATTTTTTAGTTGCGTTAAATCGAATATCTAACGTTAGATTATTTGTTGCAGGATTTGGAAAAACAGAAAATAAAGTAAGCTCTGAAGTTTTATTTTTTATAGAAGTAATTATAAGTCGTGTAGTATCAGAGTTTGCTTTGCAACCATTTACATCAGTTATTTCAACTTGATAAAATCCAGCACTTAGTACTTTATAAAATGATTGAACCGCACCAATGATAAATGTGTCATTCTTTTTCCATCGATAAGAAAACCCAGCAATAGCATATAGTGTATCGTTTGATTGTGTGATAATTGGCTTATCCAATGTGTCAATATTCACCAACGTAAAACTATCTTTTACAGAACAGACAAAGGTTGTTCCACTATCTCTTGTAGTTATCACATACTTTCCTGCGCCTAAATTATTATTTAATGCAGTTGTAATTCCATTCGACCAATTATAGGTATAAACACCATTGCCACCAATACCTGCAACTTGCAACAAACCATTGCTCACATCAGGACAACTTGGATTTATTTTATTTATTAAATTTATTTTTAAGGAATCAGGTTTTACTAAGATGACACTGTCTTTGCGAACACAACCAATAGCATCAGTTACAGTTACCACATATTTTCCGGCTGCTAAATTATTTAGTTGATTCGT
>JANNVS010000360.1:0-7241 GCA_031414515.1 Sphingobacteriales bacterium
AATATTATTTGGATCTAATTTTGCCAAACAAAACGTAATATTAGTATTAGATTTAACGGCTGCAAATACAGAAGGTATAGTTCCTATATTATACCCATTCCCAGCAAAGTCATTGTTTAAAACTGCAATTTGTGATTGAACTTGTGCAGCTGAAATGTTTTGCGCTCCACTCCAATAACAGATATGGACTATTATAGGAATTACATAAGAAGTTTGTTGCTCTCTACCATTTGAATTTAATTGCTGGTTGCGTATTATTCGTTGTAATTGATTTTCCCATTCAATATCAGGCGCAACTGAGCCACACCAGCCATTTGTTTTTGAATTATCTATAGAAAAAACTTTTACATTTGAGATAATAAGTAAAAATGTAAAAAAAACAAGTAGATTATTTTTCATAAACCGTTTAATTTTAACAACGAATATAATTCAATTTTTATACAATATTATATAACCTATTCTATTTAACATCTTAATCATATAAATCACAAAAAGCTCCAAAAATGAATCAATTAAAGCACGAAACTTCTCCTTATTTATTACAACACAAGTCAAATCCTGTAAATTGGTTTCCATGGAATAAGGTTGCATTACAAAAGGCAAAAGATGAAAATAAATTACTAATTATTTCTGTTGGCTATTCTGCTTGCCATTGGTGTCATGTGATGGAACATGAAAGTTTTGAAGATACGTCTGTTGCTGAAGTGATGAATACTCATTTCGTTTCAATAAAAGTAGATAGAGAAGAGCGACCAGATATTGATCAGATATATATGAATGCAGCAATGATCACTACTGGTCAAGGTGGTTGGCCACTAAATGTGATTACATTACCAAATGGCAAACCCATTTTTGCTGGAACTTATTTTCCAAAACAAAACTGGATAAATTTATTACTGTATTTCTCTAATTTATATAAAAATGAAGCTCAAAAATTAATTGATCAAGCGGAAAGAATTACACAAGGATTACAAGAGATTGAAAATATTCCTTTGTTTAAGGATAAACGAAATATTAACACAAAGAACTTAGATGAAATTTGGCAAAACTGGCAACATAAAATTGATTATGAATTTGGTGGTCGCAAAGGAGCACCAAAATTTATGATGTCAAATAATTACGAATATCTGTTACGCTATTTATATCATTCTAAAAATAAAAAAGTAGGTGACGCTATAAAAATTACCTTAAAAAAAATGGCATTTGGTGGTTTATACGATATACTTGGTGGTGGTTTTGCAAGGTATAGTGTAGATGAAGAATGGAAAGTGCCACACTTTGAAAAAATGCTATATGATAATGGTCAATTATTAAGTATTTATTCGCAAGCTTACCAATTAACAAAACGACCAATGTATAAGAGTGTTGTAGCGAAAACAGTGGATTGGCTAGAAAGAGAAATGACAGATGAAAGCGGTGGTATTTATTCATCTATAGATGCTGACAGCGAAGGTGTAGAAGGCAAGTTTTATTGCTGGCATTTCAATGAAATAATTGAAATAATAAATCAATGTAATAATGATTTTTTATCTGATGAAAAATTTATAGAATTTATTATTGAGCTTTATAATATTACTGAAGAAGGTAATTTTGAACATGGAATGAATGTATTATTTCGTACTCAGGATCATGAATATTTTATTGAAAAATATGAAATTTCTAATGAGGTTTTTCAGGAGAAATTAAATAATATTCATCAACTTTTATTTGAAAAAAGAAAAGCAAAAATACGACCTGCAACAGATGATAAAATATTGACCGAATGGAATGCCATTGCAATAAAAGGGTTGTGCGATGCCTACAAAGCATTTGGTGATAAACGTTATTTAAACAAAGCAATTTCCATAACCAATTTTATCTTACAACATTGCAAAAAAGATGATTATCGATTAGAAAGAAATTATAAAAATGGCAACTCAAACATCAATGGATTTTTGCAAGACTATGCATTTTTTATTGAAGCATTAATTTCATTAAATCAAATTACTTTAGAAGAAATTTATTTAACTGATGCTTTATGTTTTACTGAATATACGTTGCAACATTTCTACAATATAACGAATGGCATGTTTTACTTAACGTCAGATTTAGACACGAAATTAATTACACGAAGTATGGATAGCAGCGATAATGTGATTCCTGCAGCGAACTCTATGATGGCAAAGAATTTAATCTTTTTAAGTAAATATTTTGATAAACCTGAATACGAACAAATGAGTTTGACGATGTTGAATAATGTATTAGATAATGTTGTAAAAAACCCAATTTACTATTCAAACTGGGCAATTGTGTTGGATATGCATTTACATTTAAATAAAGAACTCGTAATTGTTGGTGAAAATGCATCTGAAAAATTGAAGAAATTAAACGAACTTTATTTGCCAAATATTTTAATTACTGGTTCAACAAAACCGTGCAATCTACCATTATTAAAAGATAGATTTGTTGATGGCAAAACCTTATTTTATGTATGTGAAAACAGAAGTTGTAGTTTGCCAATTGAAGATGAAAATGAAATAATAAATTTAGTAAACAAATAAAATGAAAATTCTAATAACTGGCATAACAGGTTTAATTGGCAATCATTTGATGCAGGTATTGCTAAAAAATGGCTACATTGATATTCGTGGGAATTATTTTTCTAAAAGAAATCTAGATGAATATACTTCTTTAAATATTGAAATGATTCAGGCAGATATTGCAGATGAAAAAGCGATACAAAACATTACGAAGAATTGTGAAGTAGTTGTGCATACAGCAGCACGCGTAATAGATTTTGGCTCTAAAAAACAATTTTATGAAGCGCATTATGACGCTACACATTTCTTATTAAAAGACGCAAAACAACACAACGTAAAACATTTTATTTATGTTAGTTCTGTTGGTGTTGCAAGTGGTATCGATAGAAAGAAAATTATTCCTGATGAAACCACACCATTAGTAAAAACTGGTGTTCATTACGATGATGCAAAAATTGATACAGAAACTTTAGTGAAAGATTTTTGTATAAAAAATAATATCATCTACACTATTATTCGTCCTGCAGCTGTGATTGGGAAAAATAGTGTTTGGGTTTTAGAACCATTGAAAAGAATTGATACTGCAGTTGGTTTAAAATTGATTGACAACGGCAAACATCCTGCGTGTTTGTTAGACGCAGAGAATTTAGCAACTGGAATTTTCTTATGTATAACAAAAGATGTCGCACGTAATCAAACGTATTTTTTTATGGATGACTGGAATATTTCGTGGAAAGAATATTTCACAGATTTGACTGCAATGAAAAATAAAACGATTGGCAGTTCTATTCCATTTTGGTTAGCGTATTCAGTTGCATCTGTTGCAGAAGTTGTGTTTCCTTTATTTGGCAAGAATCCGCCATTAGCGAAAAAATCAGTGAAAGCAACTGGAACGAACAGAATGATTTCTACACAAAAAGCAAGAGCTGAATTAGGCTGGAAATCAGAAATTAATTACGAAGAATCAATGCAAAGAATTAAGGAAAGTTTGAATTGATCTTTCACGCAAAGGCGCAAAAAAAACGAAGTTATTTACTTAATCAACTCACTTATTTTTTTAATTATTTCGTCATTATACCAATCTATACCTTCTACTTTGGCTTCTACTATACCGCCTTTTTTATCTAATAAATAAGTAGTTGGAAAACGACGGATGCCAATTTCTTTTAGTTTTATTTTACTTTTGTAAAATGGTAACTCAATTTTTAAATATCTTTTAACCTGATTAGATATATCAAAGGATTCATCGGTAATTACTATCACTTTCAATTGTTCACCAAAGTGTTTTTGTAATTCTACTAATTCAGGCAATTCCAATCTACAATCTCTGCACCACGATTGAAAGTAGGTAACAATCAAAATTTTTCCATTAAAATCTTTAATGGCTACTTGTTTGTTTTGTTCATCAACCAAAGCAGATTTTTCAAACGGATGTTTTGGAGCTACTTTACCGCTAAACACCACAAAATACAAAGTATATGCAAAAACTGGAATTAGGAATAAAGGAATAAATTTATTTTTCATTTTTTATTATTTGTATCAACAATCACGTCTATAATTTGTTGTGCATTTTTTAGGTTATTGTATTTTTCTAATAATAAAATCTTACGTTCCTCTATTTCATTTTCTTTAAAATCTCGCTGCATCAACTTATCTATTAATTCTGACAAATCATTTTCTTCGTTAATATATACCAAACTTTCTAAACCACTTCCTGTTAGTGCAACTTCATTTGCAATAACAAATCGTGCACTGAATAACGAATTAATCAATTTCAATTTTACGCCACTTGGGTTAGAAGCCATTGCTAAACAAATATGTGCTTGTTGTATTAAAATATGCAGCTCTTCATTTGTTGGATTTGCAATGAGTTGAATATTAGTTTTATTTTTTACAAAATCAACCAGCATTTTATTCGGATTTTTTCCTGCTATAATAATTTTATGAGTACAGTTTTTTAGTTCATTACTCAATAATTGTATTACTAAGCTATAGTTATCTGATAATGATAAATTACCATGATATAAAATATAATTTCCTTTTCCAATTTTAGATGAAACTTTTTCATTTTCATGAAATACAAAATCCAAGTTTACTTTTTTAGAAGGGAATTTATCCTGATAATATTCAAAATCAGTTTCTGACAAACAAGATAAGATATCAGCATTTATTAATTGTTTATCGTATTTTTTCAGTTTTCTATACTCTTGAAAGAAAAATAATCTATCTCTCAAAGAAAGAGCTTGTGTTAACAATACTCTATAATAAATCCATTCAATATTATGCAATCGGACAAGTTTTTTTCTATTTTTTAAATTTGGATGATTTAAAAACCCAGTTGTATGTGTAGCATCAAACAATATTGGAAAATTGTTGATTAATAAATTTTCCAACAACTCATCCTGTATTCTTGATTTAACTATAAAAGGTAAATTGGAAAATAAATCTTTAAAAGATCTTTTACGTTGGTAGTAATTTACTTTTACGCAATATTTTTCTAATTCATTTTGTTTTTTTCTATCACCATAAATAAAACAGTGCAAATAAATTTTTATTCCTAGTTTATGTAGTGATTTAATTTTATAGAATTCTTCTATTGCACCACCATAATCTGCTGGAAAAGGAACATCAAAGCAGATGATATTTAGGGATTCAGATTTATGATTTGAGATTTGAGATTGCATTAATAATCTTTCATTGTTAATCGTTTGTAAATATTTATTAATTTATGTTCTTCATTTTCCCAGCATAATTCTTCACGTGCAATTAAACAGTTTTTTTTGATTTGAGTATACAATTCTTTATCTTTGATTAATTTCATTAAAGCTTCATATATATTTTCAACACTCATTTCATCTAATACAATGCCAATATTATATTGTTTGTTGAGTTCAATATATTCAGGAAACCCAATCATTATTTGCGGAATGCCAGCCTGAATATAATCAAATGTTTTATTACCAAGAGAATAGTAATAACTTAATCCTCGATTTTCTAACAAATTAATTCCGATGTTTGCTTGTTGTGTAATCTTTTTTAATTCATCAGGTGTTTTTCTGCCTAACAATATAACTTTATTTTCTAATTTCAATTCCTTAATGCTGTTCTCTATATTTTCCATTTCATCACCATCACCGGCAATGTAAAATTCTACGTTTTCAATTCTCAACATCGTCAATAGCATTTCATTTAAACCACGGCCAACGTTTACTGCACCTTGATATAATAATATTTGAGATTTGAGATTTGAGATTTGAGATTTATTTTGCGACGGTAAATTTCTCACAAACTTGCAATCTACTTTATATTCTTTGTTGAATATTCTTGCGATGGAATTGGAAACTGTGTATAATGCATCGGCTCTTGGTACAAATAGTTTTTCAATTAGAAACCAAATTGATTTTTTGAATGGTTTGCCAATTAATTCTGGTGATTCAGGAAAATATTCGTGTGCATCGTACACAACTTTTTTGTGTTTTAGTTTTGCTGATAAAACAGCTGCTGATAAAGTATCTAAATCACAGCCACACACAATTTCAAAATCAGTGAATAATAGAAATAAAAACAATCTAATATTAAATTCCGCATAAAACAGAAATCCTTTATTAAATAAACATTTTAATCTTGTTTGTTTGAAAGATTGTATTGTAACTTGTTTCGAGTCTGGCAAAATTCTACCAACTAATTCAACGTCGTAATTATTATTTTGCAAAGATGAACATATACGTTGCATACGTTGGTCGTAAACCAAATCATTTGTTACCGTACATATTATTTTCTTAGACACGTTTTAATTCGTTTTTATTATTCGTAATCAGCATTTTCTCATCCAACAAAAAGCGAATCACGTCTTTGTATAATTGCGCTGCAAAATGTGCATTTTCAGGTAAAATCTGTTCTGTCTTTGTCCAAGTGTCTTTATCTAGTTTCTTTAAAATAGTTCGTTTTGCCAACATAAAATCTTCATCAAATTCTACTTTCTTTTTCTCTTCTAAACATACATCGCAACGCTTACAAGCTATTACATTTTTTTCACCAAAATAACTGCAAATATACGTTTGTCTGCAAATTTTTTTCTGTTCTGTAAAATCAAGCATTGCCTGTATTTGCTCATTAATTATTTTCTTACGTTTATTTAAATATTTCGTATCAATTAACAAATTATTTTCGTGCATACGTTCTGTTAGCAGCATTATGGTTGGTTTATCATTTGCTGCAACGAATGTTAGAATTTTATTTTTTTGTAAATATTTTAATTGCATTACAATTTCTGCTTCTGTAACTTTCAATTGGTTTGCTAATTGAGCTTCACTGATTTTTGTATAGTGATCCATGATTCCACCATAGGTTCGCAACAAAGTTTTTATGATCAACGAATCTTCAGAGTGCGATACTTCGTACTTATATAATTCCAATTTATCAAGATTAAAAAACACGCGCGATGGCAATAACACACCTTCACTTAATTGTAAATAACCTTGTTGTTCTAATATTTTTAATGCGTTGAATGTTTCTGTTACATCTATTTTAAATTGTTTGCAAAAATACATCAAATCAAAATCATGTGAATGCATAAAACCACTTTCAACGGCAATTCCAAAATAATTGCAAACTGCATTGTAGGTGTTTTTAATTACTTGTGTTGTCGGAAATTTTTGCATCATTTTTTCCTGCAATTTTTCAATATCAGGTTGTGCAAACAGCAACGCTGCATACGATAAT
>JANNVS010000361.1:0-15519 GCA_031414515.1 Sphingobacteriales bacterium
CCTGAACCAACAGAACCAGCTGTATTTCCACCCTTGCCTGCAGGTTTATTTGTATTATTAGCACCATTCGTACCATTACCAGCATTTAAAGTAATTCGTTTAAATTCCCATCCTATTTTATCCGCTATATATGCACCGTAAATAGTAGTTCCTTTATTATTGAATTGTGTTGAAGTAATGGAAGGTTGATTTATTCCATTTTTAATATTAATCGTTAAATCTTGTATCAAGAAGCTATTACCAGTACTTATTATACCAACATAATAACCTTGTGTCCCATCATTCTCTAAATTTGGATTTAAATTAATTGTTGTTATTAGACTAGAATTTTTTCGCCAATCTCCGTTTGATAATACTCCAACAACTTCCCATCCACCATCAATAATAGCATTATCTAGAACATTCCACTGAGTTTCATTATAAGTATTATTACCTAAAATATGGATATGATTCCTAGATCCCTCTACTTTTGAAAGAGCATATGTAATAGTTTTATACGGTGAGGTTGCTGTTCCAGCATTACCATCATTGCCTGAAATAGCATGTACATATATTTGGTCACATGAAGGTGTAGCTACATTTACAGGACAAGAAGTTGATGTAGAACTACAACCTAATGTATTAGAAATTGTTAATGTAACCATAAAACTTCCAGTATTAGGAAAGGAATAAGTAATACTTGATCCTGTTATTGAGCCACCTGTTACAATCGCACCACCATTATTGGACCAAGAATATGACCAGTTAGAACCACCTAAACCTTCTAATGTTGGAGGAACAGTTGCATTAAAAATATTATCTACATTTTGGAACGTACTAGCATTACAAGTTAAGCTAATAATCGGTGGTACATAAGGCAAAAACGTTAAGCGTTTACAGGACGAAATTATTGAATCGTATTTTGTTCCTGTGTTACTAATACTTCCAATACCGGTTCTATTATATGCTATACATCTATAAATACGTGTTCCAGCTATGATTGACGGAGTATAAACACTACAATTAGCTCCAATAATATTAGTCCATATAACACCAACACCAGTAGGACAAGTTGGAGGCAAACCGCCACTTACATTAGCTACCTGCCATTGATAATATGTAGCTTGTGATGCAGTTGCAGTGTATGTATATGAACTTATTGCTGCACTTGTACATAACGTAAGGTCATCTGCAAGATTTACAGAAATAGATGCAGGATCTGCCATTATCCATCTATATTTAAACCTTAATAACCAATTTTGATATCCTGATGAACTGATTCTAACTGGAACATCGATATAATTATCCGTATTTTCTGGGCTATTTCTCCAATTTATAGAATATCCAATATTTGGTATAGTAGCATAATTAAATCTACCACTTCCATCTGGTGGAATTGTTGTAGAATGTGCATCATCATTTATAAATCCACAATACCATGCACCCACACCGTCACTTCCTTCATACTGATCTTCAGTTCCACAGTTCAAACCTAACCCAAATATGCTTATATTAAATCCATCTTCTTCCCATAAGTCCCAGGCTATATTAATTAATGAATCATTTGTTTCAGTAGTATAAGTTTTATTAAAGATATTATAGGGCAATGAATATCCACCACCAGCTGAAGAGGTATTCCAATGTGGGTTGTTTTGTGAGATTCGTATAGATGTACCATTTCCCGTTGAGAATGGTGAAAATGTAGTTGATGGATCTTTTGCTTTAACTTTTATTCTTAAATCTTCATCACCTGCAACAGATACTCCACAAAAACCAGCATCCCAATCTATATCAGAAAAAACAGCAACTAAATCACAAGAGACAGTATGGTTACCATCTTTATATTTAGGAGAAGGACAAAGTGGCTTCATTTCTAACCAATCCCATTGATAGGCAAAAATAACAGTATATTTATCTTCCCCACTTGAAGTAACCATAAGTGGTTGTGTATAATTTATAACTCCAGCTTCACCTGCTCTAAAATCTACATCTGTCCAAGAACCATATGCATCATAATCATCAGATGAAGCACAAACTGAACCAATAAATGGAATAGAAATACAACAACACCTATCAAATACCAAAGTATTCCCTTGTCCACAAGAAAAGAAATCTCCCTGACAATCTTCTTCAAAAGATTGTCCAAATGTGACTTGGAATTTATAAGGCACCTGTAACCCAGAATAAGTTATATTTAATAATTGTATCCCGTTTGTTCCCTGAGGAAGCCCAGCAAAAGAAGTTCCTGAGGTATACTGTCCTCCTGGCGATGATAATGAATAATATCTATTTTCATTACCATCAAAAGCTACATTAACTCCTGATGGAGAAGTAATAAATGAACCTAACCCATTGTCAACCCTAGCTTGAATATTTTTAATTGCATATTCCTGATCTCCAATCTCACCACAATTTGCACTTGACCAAACCTTATATGCCCATACCCTAAGTCGAATAGGACCGTCATTATACAATTGACTATATGAATTATTAAATCCAGTTAAAAAAAAATATAATATGAGTAACTTTTTATAATTTCTCATTAGAAAAATAATTCTCGTTAATAATATCTAATAATATTTTACGTTCATTTCTACTTAAATTTATAATAATTAAATTGATTGGTACAGATTTGTTTTGATTCTTTAAAGAAACAAAACAAATAAGTTTTTTGATGTCCAGATTAGAACAAGTATTTAAATCAGTAATTTTATTAATTACTATTGAGTCTGTTTTAAGATTATACAAATGTGACTTTACAAATTCTCTTTTAAATATATTTACATTAAGTGTTTCATCAAATTCGATTAAACAATCAGAACATTGCTTTTCAATTTTAAAAATTAAGTCGCCATGTTTTTGAGATAAAAATGTGAAATCGTCCAATAAAGAAAAGACGCAATTATTACAAGAAAATTGGTGTTGATTTACAATTGACTGGTAATCTTCTCTCACTTCAGCCAAGCATATTTGAACGCAAATTGAAAAGACAATTATTAAAATATAATTTTGTAAATTTCTCACCATCCTTAATTGTAATAAATATAACCTTTATTTATAAAAGAAGCAACTACTTATCAATCTATGATTCACCAAAAGGTAAATATAATTATTATATTCACCAAAAAAATAACAAAACAATCAAATGCATAACACATACCATTTTGGGAAATAGTAAACTTTCAATATCAGATAAAATAAGCGGGCTCAATTTTATTGAATTTTCAGCCGGACTATTACTAATCTTTTTATTATTTATTCGATTTGTATACATCTTTACGTATCATACCGATTTAGAAGGTGTAGAGTTTGCATTAGTACATTTTGTTCAGATGATTGTATTAAAAGGTCATTTATACGGAAATGCTGCAAGGTTTCCTTACCTGTTAGTAGTTCATGCACCGCTTTATTATTACTTTATGGCTTGGATAATGAAAGTCTTCACTATCGATGTAGTAAATGACGTTCATCTTATGTATGTTATTGGACGAAGTATTTCCTTAATGCTCCTTTTTATAAATTATTATTTATTATTAAGAATAATTCTGGTATTGTCTCCTAAATTCAGATATAAAATATATCTAGTACTTATTTTTACTTTATTTTTACCAAGTCATTTTTATGCCTGCAGACCCGATAGTTTAAAACTTACTTTTTTTGTTTTATTCTTATATTTTAGTATCCAATATTTCAAAAACAATAAATGGATACACAATTCATTTGCATTATTCTTTTTAACTCTTAGTGTTATTTGCAAACAAGATATTTTAGTTTACGGATTATCTTTATATGCTGTATTTTTTCTTATAAAAAGGAAGATAGCTTTTGTGGTTTCTCCTGTTCTGATATTAATCATAATTTCTGGAGGTATATATATATATTATTTAAACAGCGGTATTAATCTCCTCAAAGAATTATTATTTTATAACTTGCAATACGATAGTGATATGTCAATTAATTTCCTATTGATTTCCAGTCATTATGTTCGCATATTTCCACTTTTAGCTTTTACTTTTTTAAACATAAAAAGCAAAAATAAACTAAGTTTGTCATTAATGATACTTAGTTTGTTTTATATAGTAATTAGTTCATTATTAATGCTAAGATCAGGATCTAATATTAATTATACTTATGAATCTGTCATATTACTTTTAATAAATGTTGTCATATTTTTAGACGAGTCAGAAATAAAATTTCACAGATACCTTATTTACTCAAGTAATTATCTAATATGTACGTATTTTATTCTATTATTTATATTTAACAACATCCTTTATTACAAGCCTTATTTTCTTTCTAAGACTGAATTAAACTATAAAAATGAATTTTACTCCAGCTTGCAATCATCTAAAAAAATAAAAAATGTTGTAGGCGAAAATGTATTATTTATTCCAGATATGAAATATTACATTTTTTATCCAGATGTAAAGCTTATTTATGGTTCAGACTGGCATTATGAAAGATATTGTGAAATTGCATTAAATATTAAAATAGTACCAAAATTTATACATAATGAAATAGTTGCTAAATACGATAAACAATTTACAAATGGCTTAGTGCAATATATTTTAGTAGAAAACAATTACAAATCTAAATACCACGTATCTGCCTACTATCCAAACTTTGAATTGTATCAACTGATAGACAATTTTATTCTCTACAAATATCAACCAACACAAAACAGTGAAACTGATACAAAAATATAAGCTAAATTATATTCCGTTTGCTGTATTACTTTTTATAGTGTTACTCATTAAAGTGATTTTCATTTTCAGTTATTCTGTTGATAATGGTGGATTGGAATTTTACTTTATAAATATTTTTCAGCAGCTGCATAATGGTAAATTATTGTATCCGAATCCT
Organism: Sphingobacteriales bacterium; assembly: GCA_031414515.1. GTDB lineage: Bacteria > Bacteroidota > Bacteroidia > Chitinophagales > JADIYW01 > JADJSS01. Next base: position 4,843 of record JANNVS010000361.1, read on the forward strand.
GAAATATATCCATATTCTAACTGCTTATATACACCTATTTATTTCCATGTTCTTCAGGGATTCATTTGGTTATTCCACATAAATCCAGTATCTGAAATTTATGAACTACTCGTTTTAGGGAGAAGCATATCATTCATCCTTGTAATGGCACAATGTTATTATATTCTGAAAATTATCCGCAAATATAAAACAGAATATTTTTTACAGTTAGTGAGTATAACGCTTTACATACTTCTACTTACCGACAATATTTTTGCCACCAGACCAGATGCATTTAAACTCTTTTTTTTTAGTGGTTTTTTATATCATTTACTAAATTATCACTTTCATAGTTCTTCAAGAAAAGATTTCATTCTCTCTGTCGTATTCTCTTTAATGGCAATTCTGTCTAAGCAGGATATTATTATACATATTTCTGTTTGTTATTTAGTGGTTTTTATAATCAGAAAAAACCGTATTGCATTCTTTCATTCTTCTGTATTTGCTATACTGTGTCTTTTGCTCTTTGCTGGTTGTTATTTTATATATGGTCAATTTTTCTTTGTGAATACTTTCTTATTGAACGTACAGCAAGTTACACAACTACATAAATCATATTTAATAAACATCATTCCGCTAAGCATAATCAGAACATTACCACTTTTACTATTATCTGTTTATAATTATAAAAAATCAAAACACCATCTACTTGAAAATGAGATAAAATTCATCTGTATTTTATCTTTTACATTGTATATTTTATCACATATTCTAATCACCCGTGCAGGTGCCAATTTAAATTACACTTATGAACTGATTTTCTTATTAGTAATAAATTTTTCAATTTTTGTATCGATATATCGTTTAGAAAAACCTGCTAAGAAGTTAAAATACTACTTTATTATCTTGTTTTATCTGTTATTTTTGTTTGTCACAAGTGTATTGTTTCGTGAAATAAACTTCAACTTTTGTAATCTTTCAACGTTCAAGAAAGAATACTACCAATATATTGCAGATAAACCTTTGGTGGATTCGATTATTAAAGAAGACACCGTATTTTTCCCAAACACTAAATACAGTGTATTTTATTCAGACAAACAAATTGTTTTAGGGCACGATATGCACTTAGATCGGTTTATAGAACTGTATGCTACTAATGCAGAAATTTGTTCTAAACTAACATTCATAAATACACAATCATATGATGAAAATTTTACAAACGGAAAAATCAACTATCTGCTGATAGAAAATGACGAAAAATCAGTAAATCACCTTTCGGTGTATTATCCGTTATATTCGCCATATAAAAAAACCAACCATCTTTTAATTTATAAATTCTCAAAATAAATTTCTCAAAGAATGTCATCATTCAATACTAAATTCTTAAAAAACATATCTAAATCTGACTGGATTGCGTATATCCTTTTTGCTTATTTGCTATTAATCATGACCAGTTATCTATTTTCTTATTCCGTTGATCTAGAAGGAATGGAATTCTCTTTTTTATATCACCTGCAGGTACTAAAAAAATACGGCACTGTTTATACAAACCCTGATGTATATCCATATTTTATTTGCTTTTACCCACCACTTTACTCCTCATTTATGCATAAGTTTTGCTCATCGATGCATGTGGATGTATTTACTGACTTGCACCGAGCACTTGTTTGGGGCAGACTATTGTCTTTGTTGCTTTTGATTGTAAATGTGAGGCTCATCATAAAAATCACTAGTTTATTTAATAAAAATAAAACAAGCTTTATTCAGGTTGCTTTATTGCTCATGTTACTATTTCCAATGCATTATTTCTCTTTTAGGCCAGATAGTTTAAAAGTTACATTTTTCATCGGATTTATATTTTACTTTCTCAGGTATCACGAACAATCTAATTCAAGAAAGGATTTAATAAAAGCACTGGTTGCTGCAAGCATCAGTATTTTTTTCAAACACGATGTGATCATTTATATTTACTTTTTTATTGGTTTACACTGGTTTATTTTCATGAAAAAAGAAAGCATTATTTTTACGATAGCATTATCCTTCTTTACAATTGCAGGGCTTCTATTTTTTACAAGATTATATGGCGACCATTTTATTAAGAATCTGTTTTTTTACACTGTCCAGTATTCCAGTGAAATTAGTATTAATTTATTTATAATTACTTTAAATCTTTTAAAAACTTTTCCTTTTCTAATTATAGCTTATCTGAATTTCCAGTCTAAAATTAAAAGCATAAAATTCCTGGCAATTTGTATTTTTATTTTTTCGTTAGTGAGCAATCTGTTTCTATTAAGAGCTGGTGCTAATCTGAATTACACCTATGAATCAATTATATTACTTGTTATCAGTTTTTTTATTTATCTGTCAGACAAAAAACCACTTCAACTGAAATTTATTTTTTTACTTCTTTATCTCCTTGTATTAAATAATAAATTTTGTCAGCCTCTGTATTTAAAAAAAGAAAATAATGACGCTGCAAAGAAAGCCTACTTAGAAAACATTGAATCGGGTAAAATCCTAAAACAGCTCATTGGTAAAGATGTTGTATTTTTCACCAATGGAAAGTATATTATCTTTAACGGAACCCTCAACATTATGTATGGTTATGATTTACATTTAGATCGTTTTACTCAAGTTTATCTTAATATGCCGATAAAGTCTACTATGTTTAGAAATTCTTCCACTCAACAATATGATAAATCTTTTAAGAACGGCTTTGTAAAATATATTGTAGTGGAAGACAACCTTATCGCAAAAAGACAAATGCCCACTTATTATCCAAAATATACTCTATACCAAAGTGTGGGTAATTTATTAGTATACATATTTCATACTTCTTTATAAGGCAATATGCTATAGCCTAATTTTTAAAAACTATAGCTGAACTGGAAATAATAAAAGCATCTTATATTACTTATTTTTCATACATTTGAGGTTTATAATTTCCAACTATGTCAAAAGTATTTTCATCTGAAGAACTAACTGAATCATTAGATTTTTATAATAAAAATGGCTTTGTTGCTGTAAATAGCACTCTATCAGAAGATTATTTAGCAAGACTTAGAGCTACCATGATTGAATTAATTGAGGTGGAAAAGAAAGCTATAAACAAAGAAAATTATCGAGATTATGGTTTCTTGCTTTGTGCGCCATATTATGCAGACAAACATCCAGAAATTTTAGATGTATTGAATAATAAAGAAATGCTTGAATTTGTAGAAGCGATTCTGGAAAAATGGTTCATCGTTTATCTATATTCTAATAATTGTATTCCTCCAAATGGCGGAAATACAAAAGCCTATAAGCCACATGTAGATACACCTCGATATATCCCAAATTACCACCAATCCATTGTAGCTATGATTACTATGGATGATTATACAGAGCTGAACGGTGCAACCTGGGTATTATCAGCATCACAAAATATTCAAGAAAAGCCAAGTGACGATCATTTTTATAATTCAGCAACAAGAGTTGTTGTTCCAAAAGGTACTATATGTTTTTTTGATCCTAAAGTATGGCATGCAGCAGGCACAAATTTTTCCGAAGAGTGGCGTACTTGTTTACTTATAGTATTTTGTAAGCCTTGGATGAAACAACGTGTAGATATCCCTCATTTTATGTCTCATATTAAAAAGGATTCATTATCAAAACATTTACAACAATTATTAGGATTTCATTCTACACCGCCAGCTAATTTTAATGAATTCTATGGGAATGAACATGAACGCACCTTCACACAACCTTTTGTTTAGCTCTTATTTTTCTAATAAATAAACCCAATCATAACGAATACATTTACAGCCATTCTTTTCCATTGTGCGTGCACTGTATAAATTAGATAATCGTGTAGATCCATCTAAGAAGTGATAACCTCTTTCTGTTATAAAAAATTTAATAAAATTTACAACTTTATACTGTATGCCCTTATTGCGTTCATCTCTTGCGACACCAACATAATAAGAATAGGTGCCAGAATCACCATTACCTTTATCAAAATAATCAGATACAACGCAACCTACAGGCTTTTTATCTTGATTAAAATAAAGATATGCCACTTTATCTTTATCCGTACCTGAGTAGTTTTCTTTAAAATATTCGATGATTCCTAGTATTTGTTTCTCTGCAGGAAATCTTTCACGAATATGTGCAGGAGTATAATTTCCAAATGGTATATCATCATAAGTATTTAAAATAAAATGTCCTAAAATGTCTTTATTACTATCGTTTACTTTTTCAATAATTAAATCACTGTGTGCATTCTCAAATGGAGTTACAGATAAGTCCTCACTTCTATATACACGTAAAATTTCTAATAAATGAACTTTGGGAGCTAAGGAAAGTAATAAATCTAACTCTGGTCCCTTTGGATTTTTAATCTTAACTCGTATGAATCTACATTCAGAAATATCTACTTCTTTCTTTAATGCCGTCCAATGTGTAAAATCTTCCTCAATATTTAGCCTGCCAAATGGTACTTTAAAAATATCACTTTCTTGTTTTGAATATTCTATCATATATTTACACTCAATTATGGAGTTATCCGTTGTTATTCCAATTTACCATTCAGCAAAAAATGCTATTGACCACTTACCAAAGGTAATCAGTGCACTAAGAGACAAATATAAAGATTTTGAGGTAATTTTCATTATTGATAATGAGTATATTAGTAAAGATGTATATTCATTATTTGCACTTGAAAATCAATATTCAGAAGTAAAAATACAGCAATTATGTAAAAATTATGGCCAGCAGTTTGCTACTTTGTGTGGGTACTATCTAGCAATCGGAGAATATATTTTAAGTATTGATGAAGATATGACTCAATATATTACTGAAATTTGTGATACGAATGCTTATATAGGAAAGGATGTCTATTATTTTTATTATGACAAAAACACCATGTATAATTCTGATACCAGAAAAGTACTTAGCAACGTGTATAAATTTATTATAAAGAAAATTGTAAATCTAAAAAGAAATTCGACATTCAGAATAATTTCGAGTACGCTAAAGAATAAGATTCTAGATAACAAACATATATTTTGGAATATTGACGTAACCATTTTCAACAATACCAAAAACATAGGAAGTCAGGAAATGACACAATTCAATATTTCCGATCATAATTCAGCATATAATTATAAGAAATTATTTCAGGTTGCATTTGAAATAGCTTATGAACATAACACTATTTTCATGAATTTATTATTTGCAGTAGTACCAGCAACTATTTATTATTTACGTTTTCATGATACCATGCGAACAACTGTAGTGTTCATCTTCTTTGCAATATTAATTACTTCTTTTTTTGTTGGATTAAAAAAATTCTCAGTATCTACAAATAAAAAAATAGAAATGGCATTAAAGAAATAGTTCAAATTGAATTATTTTTTAAATCTGTATTCAAATAAATTAAAAATAAATTCCCAAACAGTTTTAAAGCCTACAAAACTACCTTTTCGTTCATTCTTATAAAAAACAGTAGAGATTTCAGCTATTTTTAATTTGATTTTAAATGCCTGAATCATTATTTCAGCATCGGTAAACCAGTCATTGGAACGCAAATGCATCTGTTGATAGGCTGCATTGGTAAATATTTTAGGTTTAGAATTAATATCCCTGACTGGAAAAGTTGGTGAAAAAAGCAGTCGAAACATTAAATTATATATATCTGATAGAATAGTTCTTACAAAACCGTCATATCGTTTTGCCCGATAAGTCTTTACCAAATCATATTTGCTAAATTTAATAACACCGTAAACAATTGGAATATCACTTGCAGGCATTTGCGCATCACCATCTATTACAGCTATATATTTCCCAATAGCTGCTGACAAACCAGAACGCATATCCCAGCCCATACCACCTTCTTTTTCATTTGCCAACACTTTAATATTCGGATATTTTTTTGCTAAATTATTTGCTAAATTCGGTGTCATATCATCAGAATTCTTGTCATAATTTGCTACTAGTACCAACTCGTAAGTTATATTCAAATCAGTAATCTCATTAATTAATTGTTCAACAAATTTTTCAATAATATTTTCAGAATGGTAGCACAATACCACCACAGATAATTCAATTTTTGTGGTTAAATCTGACATATTCTATTTCCCAAAAATACAATTATAAATTAAGAAAATAGTTTATATAATATAAAAAATAGCTACATTCGACTATAAGTATTTTATAATATAATAAATCTAATTATCAAAACATCCATAACTAAATATAGGTTACTTTCTATTGTTTCTATTCTTTTAATTGCTTATCTTTTGATAATAAGATTTTTTTTAATTTTCTCTTACAGTGTTGATTTAGATGGTGCTGAGTTTACTTTTGTTCACTATATACAACAATTATTAAAAGGTGAACCTCTATATCAAGATCCACAATCTTTTCCATACTCTATAACTATTTATACACCATTATACCTCCATATAATTGAACTCACGTGCAGAATTTTTTCTATAAATTACATTACTGATATCCATTGGATATTTGTAATTGGAAGAATAATAAGTTATCTGTTCACGATATTGGGATTAACTTATATTTTTCTATTTGCAAGGAAACAGCTAAAACACCTTCCTGTTGTTTTATTTATTTGTTTAACTTATTTGTTATTAATAACTGGTCACTCTTATGCCGTACGACCTGATTGTATGAAATTATCTTTTTTTATACTATTTCTATACTATTTTTATGAATGGGTTTTCGAGTCAAACTCTGTAAAATCCAAATTCTTTTCATTATTATTTGCAATTATTTCTGTAATCTCCAAGCAAGATGCTATTATTTACTTATTGCTTATTCAGGGAATAACATTGATTATCACCAAAGAAATTCGAGTAGTAAAATATATACTCAATTTCATTGTCTATTTATTAATAATGATGGTACTCCTACATTTCATTTACGGTCCGTATTGTATAATTAGTTTATTTATTTATAACCTTCAAGGTATTGCTAACTACCAAAATTCTTATAATATTCTTATTGCTGGGTTTAATACGTTCAGGCTACTACCTTTTTATATTTTATTTATCTATACATTAATTTATTTAAAACGAAAGAGAAATTCTCGATCATTAATATTATTCTCTATAACAGGGATATTGGCAAGCATACTAAGTACATTTTTTTTATTTAGGCCAGGCAGTTATCTCAATTATACTTTTGAATTGATTGCAATATCAATCTACTTCCTTATACTATTTATAAAAGAAGCAAAATTAACAAGTAATAAAATAATTCTTAGAATTAGTATATATATTGTATTAATCTTTATGACCAATCATATTCTAAATATTTATACCATCAATTTTGAAAAAGAAAAGGAATTAAAAAATAAATTTAGCGAATATTATAAAATTAGAGAAGAATTAATTCCGCTTTTAGAAAACAAGAATACCATCTATAATGTAGAATTACAACATAGTATTTTTATTGCAGATTATAATGTAATATATGGTCAGGAGTTTCATCTTGATAGATTAATTTATGCATTATTAGGATTAAAATCAGAATCAAAATTAATTTGTGTATCTAGCAACAATTATGATAGTTTATTTTACAATGGCAAAGTCAATTATATTTATATAAAAAATACTGGAAAAGGTAAATTTATTATAAAAAAATATTACCCTAACTATAAAGAATATAAAGAAATAGGAAACTATATTATTTACAAGACAGTTTCTTCTGTAACTAACCATTAGTAATTTAAACTTCTATAGTAACGAACTTTTTGAGTGTCTCCTTTTTGTTTATAATAAAATGCCATCTTATTTAGCAATTCCTTTTCTCTGTATCCTAATTCAATTGCTTTATCAAAATAAATTACCGCACTGTCATCTTTTAATATATTTGTATAATAGACTCCTAGATTTAGATATGGATATTGCAAATCAGGATAAAGTTTCAAAAATTCCAGGTTTATCTTATAACTGGTACTAATATCACCGACTTTTGCTGAACTTTGTGCATAATAAAATAAAGTGAGAGAATCTTTTGGCTGAAGATTATAAGTTTTCTTAAAAAAATAATTGCTTCTCCTAAAATCCTGCCTATCAAAAAATACTTTTGATAATTCAAAATAGGCATCAGCGTATAATGAATCAATAGAAATAGCATAACCGAAATTAACTTCTGCACTATCCAAGTTATTTAAATTATACCTATAAGTACTTGCCAGTTTAAAATAAAACTCTGGATAATTGGGTGCTAATCTGATTGCTTGTTCAAAATGATAGACTGCTTTCTTTGCCAATATTTTTGAGCGTAGACTGTCTTTTGAAATTTTACTTTCATATTTTAAGTTGCTAGCATAAATGTAATTGGCCAAAATAGAATTATCCAAATATTCAATATCATGCTCCATTAATGTTATAGAATTTTTCCAGTAAAAATTTCTATTGATAGTAATAAACGAATAACCTGTAAATGCCATCATAAGAAATAGGAAAAAAATATTTTTAAAAATCTTATTCTCAATTAATGCATATTTTTTTATCCAAATACGTATAATGAATACAGAAACGATAGCAATAAACCACAAGCTACTTAATAAAAGAGCTCTTTCGGAAAACATACTAGTATATGGTATTGGCAAATTTGCAAATAAGGCAATAGACATGAAATAGCATAATATTACAAGACCCAATACATCTTTTTTAAAAAATCTAATTAATCCATAAACAAATAAGGAAAAATGCGCTGCGAAAGAAAACAGAGCCGCAGGATTTGTTAATTCTACTAACGGAAACATATTAGCACCATAATAGAAACGAAGTGGTGAAGGATACAGTAGCATCTTTATATGATATAAGAGAATATTGCTTGCAGTACCTAAATGTGTAAACAAATCTTTATTTTGTATTAAAGGATTTTCAAAAATAGAAGTAGTTCTATTTATATTCTCAAAAACTACCAAAATCGCTCTTACCACGAATGCTATACATAAAATAAAAAAGATATAATTCCATTTGTTTTTATAAAATCTGTTAAAAATAAATAGCAGAAAAAATATACCAACAAAAATAAGCCCAGTGATTTTTGACATCAATACTAATGCAAGAAAAAATAGACTCAAAAAAACATATAGCCATCGTTTATCTTTTTTAATGCAAGAAAAATATCCAAACAATAAATAAAGTAACCCAAAAAGTAAGACCAACAATTCATCTCTATTTTTTAAAGAATTTACTACTTCGGTATGCAATGGATGGACAGCAAAAAATACAGTAATTATAAAAGGTAAAAAAGTTTGCACTTTATCTAAGTGAAACACCTTACTTAAAACTATATATAAAATAATTAAAGTAAGTGCGTACAATAAGACATTTATAAAATGGCTAACATGTGGATTATCTCCAATAAACTGATGCTCCAATGCAAATGAGATTAGTGGTATAGGTCTTTTATCTAACTTAATACCGTCTAATTCTGCATAAGGCATATCAAATATTTCTTGAATTCCTTCTGTACCTTTTTGTACATATTTATTGCCTTTTACAACAAAAGCATCGTCAAATCCATAATCATTCTGAATACTGTTTCCATAAAGTACGAATGACAATACTAACAGCAAAAAATAAATCCATTTTTTAGACGTATATGTAGTTATTTTTGGAATCAATTTAAAACTTTAAAGCAACAAATATACGCTTATCATTTGATAAATAATTTCTGTTAAAGAGGATAATCAAGACACATTATTTATATTGTGCTTAAATTATAAATACAAAATTAGATGAATATAAAAAACAAAGAAGCCTACCGTAATTTAGTTTTATCACCTTTCTTCAGAGCAGGAATGTTAAAAGAATTACCAATGGGTACTATTGCTGGTTTAAAAATTACTGAATTAGATGACCTCCAGTGCAAAGTTACAGTACCCTATAAATATGTAAACAAAAACCCATTCAATACTACCTATTGGGCAGTTTTAGGTATGGCTGCTGAAATGGCCAGTGGCGCAATGGTGCAAATGTATACGTATAAATCCGATCCTTCTATTTCCATGTTTGTAACTGGATGTAATGGAAAATTCGTAAAACGTGCTGTTGGTGTTACAACTTTTATATGTAATGACGGTCAGTTAATTGCCGATACCTTACAAAAAGCTATAGATACCAAACAGCCACAAACAATACAAAGCAATGTAAAAGGATACGACAAAGACAAGGTTTTATTGGTAGATTTTACATTTGAATGGAGCCTCAAAGCAAGAAGCAGTAAATAAAAAAAAGCTCACATTGCTGTGAACTTTTCGTGACCGCGGCACGAATCGAACGTGCGACCGACTGCTTAGAAGGCAGTTGCTCTATCCCCTGAGCTACGCGGCCAGTCTAAGAAAAATTATTTTATGTAATTTTTTCTTAATCGGAGTGCAAAGATATTCCTAAATTGATTAATTTCCCAAAATATTACTTTAATAAATTATGTCCGCAACAAATATACAATTAGAAGGTAGTTGGAAAAAAGTATTGAATTCTGAATTTAATAAGCCGTATTTCTCTGAATTACGTCGATTTTTGATAGAAGAGAAAAAAACTGGAAAAACCATCTATCCAACAGGTTCTCTCATTTTTAATGCATTTAACTCCACTCCTTTTAATAAAGTGCGTGTGGTTATTCTAGGTCAGGATCCGTATCATGGTGCAGGACAAGCGCATGGTTTGTGTTTTTCAG
>JANNVS010000362.1:0-1794 GCA_031414515.1 Sphingobacteriales bacterium
CAGAGTAGTAAATGATTTGGTGACGATTTATCCAAATCCGGCACACGATAAATTGCGATTGGAATGGAATCAGAAATATGGTTTTGAAAAAATTCAGCAACTAAAGATTGTTGATATAAATGGCAAAGAAATGTATTTAGATAAAACGCTACTTACTTCGCAGTTGATAGAAATTCCTATTCAGCAATTGCCCGCTGGTATATATTTATTATCTGTTGAAACTGAGCAGTCTTTTTCGGTGCAGAAGTTTGTGAAGCAGTAGGATTAAATTCTATTTCACTCGTGACCACGTTTCAGAAAAACGAAGAAATTTAAAGGAACAATTATATCCAATAATAGTCAATGTGCCGTCTTCATTTAATTTGAATTTACCACAAAAATATTTACCATTTCTATAAGCAGTTGCATCTTCAAAATAATTCGTAGTTGCATTGTATTTTGCATTCCACAAGGTTCTACCACCAATTATAGGCAAGTTTCTTTTTGCAACATCAGGATTATTTTTATCTAATTTATGTTTTCCGTTTTCATCTATTTCTTTTCGAGCCCACAATAATTTTGCATCGTAGGTATTTCCTGTTTTATAAATTTCTACTTTACAATCTTTTTTACTGCAGGTCCAGATACCTTCTACTTTTGGTATTTCATTTGCAAAAGGCAATTGATACATAAACAGCAATATGATGGGAAAAAGTAGTTTCATTTTTATTAAAAATAGTGTTTTCAAACTATTTTTTACTATTTAATTTTCAGATGCTGAAACAAGTTCAGCATGACAGACCCTGCATTTTATTTCAGAATTTTTCACTCGTACCTCACTCGAAATGATGCGCTTCTTTTTGGGTCATTTATTGAGATTGTTTTACTTCGTGCGCAATGACGTTGTCTGTTCTTCATTAGCTAATTATCTCATCAGCTAATTCGCTAATTATTTCAGTTCCTCTTTCAAAAACTCGCCAGTAATACTTTTTTTATTTTTTGCAACTTCTTCTGGTGTTCCTGTTGCAATAATTTCGCCACCACCACGACCACCTTCAGGTCCTAAATCAACTAGGTAATCAGCCACTTTTATCACATCTAAATTATGTTCAATCACCACAACAGTATTGCCTTTGTCTACGAGTTTTTGCAGCACATCTAATAACACACGTATATCTTCAAAATGCAAACCTGTTGTTGGTTCGTCTAAAATATAAATCGTTTTTCCTGTATCGCGTTTGCTCAATTCTTCCGATAGTTTTACGCGTTGCGCTTCGCCACCACTTAATGTAGTTGCAGCTTGACCTAAACGTACATAACCTAATCCAACATCATTTAATGTTTTTACTTTATTGTAAATCGATGGTATGTGTTCAAAAAAATGTGCAGCGTCTTCAATCGACATATCTAACACATCGTATATAGATTTTCCTTTGTATTTAATATCTAATGTTTCGCGGTTGTAACGTCTTCCTAAGCATTTCGTGCACTCAACATACACATCGGGCAAAAAATTCATTTCAATTAATTTCATTCCACCACCTTGACATTCTTCGCAGCGACCGCCAATTACATTAAACGAAAATCTACCAACTTTATAACCACGAATTTTTGCTTCAGGAATATTCGCATATAAATTTCTAATGGCGTCAAACATTTTTACATACGTTGCTGGATTGCTGCGCGGTGTGCGTCCAATTGGTGATTGATCAATTTCAATTACTTTATCTACATTCTCCAAACCATCAATACTTTTATATGGCATCGGATTAAACGGTGAACGATAAATATGTTGATTCAAAATCGGATATAAGG
>JANNVS010000363.1:0-2828 GCA_031414515.1 Sphingobacteriales bacterium
GCACTAAAAGTAATATAAAATTAGTGGTAGTTCCATATCCTGAGTTTGATGATTTTTCAATGTCAATACTTGCTAAACCAGTTACAGCTTTTTTGTGCAATAAAATAAGTCAGCTCGGAATTTGTAGCTTCAATATTTATCCAGCATTAAGGCGCGCAGATTTAAAATCATATACAGTAAACAGAAATGATAATCATTTGAATGCGAAGGCATCTAAAATTGTTGCAGATACATTAATAACCTATATTGCTGATATGATTGAGGAAGAAAAATAAATTTCCTTTCCATTTTTTTTTATAATTTCACCTATAATTATAAACTTACTATTTTATTGAATATCCTATTACTTAATTATGAATATCCACCATTAGGTGGTGGTGCTGGAATCGTATCTCAGCATTTAGCCAATGAATTTATTTCTAATGGACATAGGGTTACAGTGCTTACTACCTGGTTTGCTGGTGAGCCTGAATTTCATTCCGAAAATAATTTAACGGTAATACGACTCAGGTCAAAACGAAAACATACTTATGAATCAAATCCAACTGAAATGTTTTCCTGGATGCAATACGCAAGAAACTATTTTAAAGAGCATAAAAATGAATATAAATTTGATATCTGTTTAGCAAATTTCACACTGCCAGGTGGTGCTGTTGCCGCTTATTTAAAAAAGAAATGGAAACTTCCTTATGTAATTCTTTCACACGGACACGATATTCCTTGGTTTAGTCCTAAGCAAATGTTCTTTTGGCATCTATTGTGTTATCCTGTTATTCGATTTCTGTTATTCGATTCTTCAAATAATATCTTATTGACAAATCAATTAAAAGGCAAGGCTGACAAATTCATTGGCCATAATAAAGCGTCTAAAAACAATGTAATTCCAAATGGTTTATTGTCTTTTAATTTGCGAAAAGGGTTTGAAGCAAACGACAAAATAGTGCACGCCTTATTTGTAGGCAGACTCGTAGAACAGAAAGATCCTTTAACTGTCATAAAATCTTTTAGACGATTACAAAGTCAAGGTATTCCAATCCATTTAAAAATTATTGGCGACGGAATATTAAAAAATGAAATTGAAGATTACATTACAAAACATCAGATAAAGAATATTGAAGTACTCGGAAAAATTAGCCATAGTAGCGTGATGGAAGCTTATACAAAAGCACACCTGATTATCGCACCAAGCAGAGAAGAGGCAATGTCGTTAAGTATATTAGAAGCTATCTCTTGCGGCTTATACATCTTTGCAACGCAGGTAAGTGGAAATAAAGAGGTAATACTCGAAGAGGTGAACGGCAATTTTGTCGAGTATGGCAATGTGGATGATATTTCTGAAAAAGTCACTTCATTTTATCACAATAAATTTCTAACCAACTATCAGTATCCAGAACTGATGATGAAGTTTATGATGCAAAATTATTCATGGAAATCAACAGGAGAAAAGTATATCTCCGTTTTCAATAAAGCAATAGCAGCCAACTCTTAAAAGCGAAATATTTTCTAAAAAGAAATTTGTTCCTGAATTTTTTTATTTATTTAATCTAAAATAAAATTGGTTTCATGCATCCGATTTTTTTCTTAATAAATTAAATACTATACAGGTTAAATAAAAAGAAATAATAAATGAAGATGTTATTAAGATGATAATAAAATCAAATGGATAGGTGAGTCCTGGATCTGTAATGTAATATTTTATAATGGAAAGAATTACAGTTAAAATGGACATGAAAAACCAGAATATAAATTGCTGTTTAGTTAAAGAGAAATACGATAATGATAAATCCTTTCGGAATTCATAAACATAAATTAAATAAATTCCTACTAAGGTAAATAAAACAGGCAATGCATAAAATCCAAACAGAAGAGCAATATTGCCTATAAGATTACTGTCAGTGTATTGCATCACATAAGGTTTAAATTTATAGGCACTAGGTATATGACCAAAAAAATCGAGAAACAAATGCAAAAGGATTGCAATAATTACTGAAAAAGAAATACGTAAAAAATTTTGTTTTAGCATTCGTAAAAAACCAACAGAATCCTTTTTTTTATATTTCTGTTGAAAATAAATAGGTAAGTTTTCTAGGATAATATTTCTGCATAAAAGATGAAATAAAATGGCAGTTAACATCGCCAATGGATAAATCATAGTGAGTATACATTTTAAATCATACTGAAAAATATGATCGCTTACATTTGACAAACGAAATAAAAAATCATAATCCGGAGCTATGCTTCCAGCTACCAAACCAGTAATGGATAGCTTTTCTTTCCATTTCTTGTGAATCGGAAGAATATAGCCAATATGTGCAAAAGTAAACGGCATATTTTTTTGTCTAAATTACTGTTTTATATTAAATTATTTCAAATGGTTAAATGCTCACAAAAAAAATAAAAATATACTCGCGCCACACTGACGTGAGACGACCATAGGAAGTATTTCCTTTGTTGATTTGTAACCAACAAACTACCAACTATAAAATCTCATGATCCTAGATATCACAAATTAGTGGAAACTGACAACATTAAATGGACATTTCAGTCGATGAAAACACATTGACAATCGATAAATTAGCATCAACAGTCCGTAAATCAAAACGAATTCAAGAATTTAAATTCTTGCCCGTTGTGAGGTTTGTGTTGCATAAAAAAAACTAAAAAACCGAAAATGTTGAATATGCAGTATGTAAAGAAGCGTGGCATGGCAAAAATCGCCAGCAAAGCGTGGCAATGAGCGTGGAGCGATATTTTTGCCTTGTCTTTTTTGGTTACTTTTTTTGACTAAGAAAAAAAGTGACAAAAGTTGATTTTTGTAATCAAGTAGT
>JANNVS010000364.1:0-5071 GCA_031414515.1 Sphingobacteriales bacterium
GTAACAGCAATAATAGTTTGCCCGAATTCCTGAGTGAGTTCTTTAAAAATGGAAAAAATATTTTGTGTATTCATACTATCTAAGTTCCCAGTTGGCTCATCACCCATAATAATCTTAGGATCGTTGATAAGTGCACGTGCAATAGCTACACGCTGCTGCTGACCGCCTGAAAGTTTAGAAGATGGTTTTAATGCCTGATCTTTTATACCAAGTAATTCCAGTTTCTGGTATGCTTTTTCTTCAATTACATCAAATGGTAATTTTCCTAAACGCAGTGCAGGAATCATTACATTTTTTAAACAGGTAAATTCTCCGAGCAAATAATGAAACTGAAAAACAAATCCAATTTTTTCATTTCTGATAGCAGCCAGTTTGTTTTGTTTCCATCTGGATACATCCTGGTTATCGATGATTAAATTCCCTTCAAATTCTGTATCCATCGTTGATAGAATATATAACAGCGTTGACTTTCCGCAGCCTGATTTTCCGATAACCGTTAAAAATTCACCTTTATATACTTCGAAAGAAATATCATCTAACACCTTGAAATCTACTGGTTCGTAAAAATGTTTAGTGATGGATTGTGTTTTTAAAATAATTTCTTTCATCTGTATATATTTATTTTAATTTTTTGTGCAGATGGAATATCCGAATGTTCATTTAATTTTGGTACAATATTGTAGTCGGATATTTCATCTCTATTACTTTCTAAAAATAGAAACAGGATCTATATTAGCTGCTTTTCTTGCCGGAATAAATCCTGCTAAAAAAGTAACAACAAATCCAAAAAATATTCCTTTAAAAAAATTACTAAATTTGAAATAAATGGGAAAATAACCGATGTCTCCACCAACATAATAATTCTGTAAAATGGATACCATAATTGAAGCAGACACTACACCAAATACAATTCCGATAAATCCAATAATTAAAGCCTGGCCTACAAATATTCGGATAACATCACGACCATTAAATCCTATTGCTTTTAATATCGCAATATCATTTATCTTCTGCATAACAGTCATGTTTAAAATATTATAGATACCGAAACCAGCTACCAATAAAATAGAGATAGAGACAAACCGAATAATAATAGCACGCATTCTTGTAGCCGCCATATAGGTTTCATTGGCAGTTTCCCAGTCTTCTGCTTTATAACTTGTTAGTTGTGCCAATGCTGGTGCATATCCTTTTGCTTTATTGTAGTCTTTAATATTGACATTTATATCAGTGATATAGGATGAATTTTTTTTCATTAACTGCTGAGCAAATGCAATATTTATATAGGCAGTTGTTTTATCTACCATGGAATTATTGGTTTGAAAAATGCCAATTATCTTCATTACTTTGGTCATGCCGACAGAAGAAGTAACACTGATATTATCACCTTCACGAACATTCATCTTTGACGCTACTCCAGCACCTAATAAAATGCCGTTTATATTATTTTTAAGATCATTCACACTTCCTTCCACCACGTACGATTCCATATTAAACATTTGATTGGCTTCTTCCGGTAAAATTCCTATTGCTCTGCCACTAATTTGTGTTTTTGCATTATTATAAAATATACTCACTGTAAGTTGAGGTGTCACAAATTCAACTTCCGGTTGATTCTTTAAAAGCTGAATGAGTTGTTTAGGATTTACAATTGTATTGTTAGAAGGAACCACTTTGGGATTAATTATAACAGCAATATTTTTGTTATCCGATTTTATTATTGGTTTTGATATTTCATCGTCTTTATAAATACGTATATGCGGAATCGATTTAAAAAATGCTTCCGAAGAGGATTTGTCGAAACCGGCAAGCATTGAATTCATAAATATAAAAACGGCGATACCTAACATAACACCTAAAGCAGCTACCATGGTTAGCCTTTTATTGCTAACAATATAAGTATAGGCTACCTCGCTGTTAATAGGATGTTTTTTAATAGACATTACTTTCTAGGTTTTACTGGTACGAGAATATCTTTTTCATTTAATCCGCTTAATACTTCCACATATTCCGTAGAAATGATACCAGTTTCAATAACTTTTAAATCTTTACTTCCTTTCAATTGTACTTTATTTCCGAAAGACACATAACTTCTAGGAATCAGTAATGTATTCTTCTTTTCACCTATCATTATATTTGCTTCCAGTTGTGTTCCGTTTACAGTAAAATCTGGTTTCTCTGTAAATTGTACTTTAACTATAAATGATTGTGATAGTTCGTCGAATACCGGCAATAGTTCACTTACTACACCTGTATACTTTTTAGTTTTCTGGGTATTAAGCTGAACCGTTACGAATTGTCCAACTTTTAATTTATCAATTGAATTTTCATCTACATTTAATTTTGCATATAATAAATTCTCGTTAGCAATAATTGCAATCACATCACCGCGACGTACAAAATCACCAACCTGTTTTACTTTCTTATATACTTTTCCTGCGGCAACTATTTTCACTAAATTATTTTCCTGATTTACAGTACTTCCTTTTACTGCATTAGATTGCGTAATATATTGTTGTTTATTTTGCTGCTGCACGGATTTATATTGTTGTTCTAATGCTGCCAAATTTGCCTTAGATGTTTTAGTGCTTAACTGCATTTTTTCCAGTTCTGCTTTAGTTACACTATTTTGATTAAAGAGTTCCTGATAGCGTTGCTCCTGAATAATATCCTGACTTAATTTTTCTTTTACTGCTTCCGTATTTGCTTTTATTTGTTGTAATAGCGGTGCATTATCTGTATTGTTATATTGTGCAATTTTTAATTGTTCTGATGCATTATTTGAATTAATGATATTTAGTTTATTATCGATTATCGCTACGACCTGATTCAGGGAAACAGCAGTACCTTCTGTTAAATTCAGTTTAATGATATTACCATCTGTCTGTGCTGTCAGATTATACTTATTATTCGACTCTAAACTTCCGGAAGCAAAGACAATTTCTGAAATATCTTTACGAATTGGTTTTACTTCTTTTTCCGTTTCATTGTTACATGAAATAAAAAATATCAATGGTAGTATAATTGAAAATAAATGCTTCATAGTATTCGATTTATTTTGAGAATTATTTTATAGTTCCTAAACTTCTTTGTAATTTATAATTGGCAATGGCTGCATCTGCTTGTGCATTCAGTAAATTGGTTTGTGCTTGCAATAATAATTGGTCTGCTTCTAAAACATCCGTTAATAAAGCAACTTGAGCGCCGAAGCGGTTGTCTAAGATTCTTTTGTTTTCTGTTGCTTGTTCAATAGCACGTTGAGCTAATTCAATTTTTAATTTCGCTACTTTTAGTGCTTCTGAATTTGCATTCACTTCCATAGAAATTCCTTCCTGAAATACTTCTGTTACTTTTTGCAATTGAGCTTTCTGATTTTTTGCATCGCTAACTACAGCACGTGCAGTATATAGTTGCATAATATTCCAGTTCAGAGTTACACCAACGTCCCAAGTGGCTTTAAATGCGTTTTCTTGAGGAAACACACGTTGATTCGGATTATTATAAAAACCATTGGCAGTTGCAGAGACAGTCGGCATGAAGGCACTTTTTGATGCTTTAATAAGATAATCTGCTGCTTTGCTTCTGTAAATTTGTGCTTTCAATTCTGCTCTGTCATTAAAAGAAGATGATAACATTGATTGAATAGTAGTACTTGCATCTTTTACCAATTCTGGATTTTCTACTTCAACTTTTGTATCGATAGGCAGGCCTAATAAAATGCACATATTGAAATTCGAAATATCAATGGCACTAGATATATCAGCTTTAGAAACTAATAAATTTGTTTTCTGCAATTCGGCACGCATCACATCGTTATTTAAAATCAAACCCACTTTTTTAAAATTAGATAAATCATCAACGCGTACCTGTGTTTGCGAAATATTTGAATCTACCAATATGGCTGCTTGTTGTAACTTATACAAGTTATAATAGGTTTGCGCAATATTTAATTTAATATCTTCCGCGTCTTTTTGCTTATCAAAACCAGCAGCTAATTTTTGTTGGTCGATAGCTTTCATTGTATTCCAATTTCTCAATCCTTGAAAAACTGGTTGTTGTATAGCAAAACGATTATTATATAAATTTAAAATAATCGGATTCAGTGTAAATTCGCCTAACCCAGGGACAGCTATACTGAAAGGATCAATGTTATTGCTTAATCTTGTATAACTAGAATTCACTGCTAATACTGGCAACATCGTATTTTGTGTTTGTTTCTTTTTTATATCTAAAGCCGCAATTTTTATATCGTCTAATTGCAGTTGTTTGCTATTTTGTGTAGCTAAATCAAATGCTTCCTGCAAGGTAAGTTTCTTTGTTGTTTGAGCAAATGTATCAAACAAGAAAAAGAAGGAAATCAGTAATGTAAGTATCTTATTCATGTTATATAATTCCTAAATGGTTAGTTAATAATTCTCTTAAATGTTTTTTTAATCTTGCCTTTAATTTATCGTTGTAGACACTTTCTACATCATCTATTTTTAAAACTTTGCATGCAATAGAACCTGATGTAGTGTATGTTTTCACCACACCAATAATGGTCATTACCGTTAACTCAACATCTACTTTTTTAAATTCTTTATGCTTAATTCCGCTTGCAATAACATCTTGTATAACAGAAAAGTTTTGGTGCAAACGAGTAGTAATTAATTCTGCCATTCCAGTTCGTTGGTTCAAAGCCATCTCTCTGAAGATGATATTCTGAAAATCTCTGCGTTCAAAAAATTTATTGATAAATAAATCAACTATGGCAAATAATTTATTTGAATAAGTGTCATATTGAGCAATGTGTTTTACAATCATTTCTGAAGAAATCAATTTTCTATTCACCACTTCTTCATACAGTTTTTCTTTAGAGCCAAAATAATAAGAAACCATAGCTATATTAATATCTGCAGTTTTGGATATTTCTCGAACGCTGATGGCTTCAAAGCCTTGCTCAGAAAATAATCGCTCTGCAACATTTAGTATTTCATCGCGTTTATCTATTGTTTTTTGTTCTTGCATATTAATTAAACGTTTGTTTAATAATCAAAGTTAACTAAACGTTTGTTTAATATCAAGTTAAATT
>JANNVS010000365.1:0-2024 GCA_031414515.1 Sphingobacteriales bacterium
TTTAGCAACACAAAGCAATGAATGGAAACTTGAAGCCAATGATTTGTGGCTAAGAAATGCTTATAAAACCGAAAAAGTATATCGGTTTGACGGAAATACTTTTTATGAATTGACACTACCAAAGCCACCTAAACTTACCAATCCTTATGAAATTTATAGCATTTATAAAGACAAAAAAGGTAACATTTGGTTTGGCACAAATCCAGTTGGAGTTTGCCGTTATGATGGAAAATCATTTGAATGGATTACTGAAGAAGATGTTACAGAATTTCGCAATGAAGGGGCAAACGGAGTACGTTCAATTACAGAAGACAAAAATGGGGACTTTTGGTTTAATACAGAAAACCGTTATAGTGTTTACGACAGCATAACATTAAAAAGTAATAAGTTTTATACAAGACACGAAAGCATAGGCAGTTTAGATGGGAAGAATACCAGTGGTCTAAAAGAGTATTTATCAATTGCAAAGGACAACAATAATAACTTATGGTTTGCAACTTATCGTAGTGGTGTTTGGAAATATGACGGAACAATAGTCACTCATTATCCAGTTCAGAAAGATTCTAAAGACATTACGATTTTTAGAATTTACAAAGACAACAATGGTTATCTATGGCTTGGAACACACGAAAATGGTGCATATAAATTTAACGGAAACACATTTGAAAAATTTAAACCATAATGACCGAAAGAAGAACAGCCGATAACAAAAGGTTTGTAGCAAGGCTGGCGGACGGAATAACAATCGGTCCCGATTGCTATCGGGATTCTACTATCAGCTAATATCGGGCTTCTCTGAATTCTACCTGCCTGCCGGCAGGCAGGTTTGGCTTTTAGTTGTTAATTTCATCATCAGTTTTTCAATCGGCTTCATTTGCCGGGCTGACAGTTATAAAATACAAGCCCTGCGGCAAGCCTCGAAAGTTAGTGGCAAGTGTAAGACACCATTCAGTATCAATAATATATTTTAAAAATGAAAGCAAGTGTATATACAAAATATGGACCACCAGAAGTAGCCAAATTAATGGAGGTTCTTAAACCCATACCAAAAGACAATGAAGTATTGGTTAAAGTTTATGCATCTACAGTAAATCGAACTGACTCTGGATTCCGAAGTGCCGAA
The DNA here is from genome assembly GCA_031414515.1 of Sphingobacteriales bacterium. Taxonomy (GTDB): domain Bacteria; phylum Bacteroidota; class Bacteroidia; order Chitinophagales; family JADIYW01; genus JADJSS01. The sequence goes on from JANNVS010000365.1 coordinate 1,124, forward strand.
TATTTTATTTCACGATTTTGGAGTGGACTTTTACGCCCAAAATATCAAATATTAGGTTGTGAGTTTGCAGGTGTAATTGAAGAAATTGGTAAGAGTGTAAAAGAATTTAAGAATGGGGATAAGGTTTTTGGGTTTAATGACAAATCCTTTGGAGGTCATGGAGAGTATTTAACAATTGTTGAAACAAATGCTCTTACAACTATGCCCGAAGACATAAGCTTTGATAAAGCGGCAGCTCTTACAGAAGGAGCACATTATGCCTTAGTGGATATTAGAGCAGCAAAGATTGAACGTGGACAAAATGTTTTAGTTTATGGAGCAACTGGTGCCATTGGTTCTGCAGCCGTTCAATTATTAAAACATTTTGGTGCAATAGTAACCGCAGTTTGTAATACAAAAAATGTAGAGCTGGTAAAATCTCTCGGTGCAGATACTGTTATTGATTATCAAACACAGGATTTCACAAAGACAGAAAATAAATTTGAATTCATTTTTGACACAGTAGGTAAAAGCTCATTTGGACAATGCAAGCCTTTACTAACTGAAAAAGGTATTTACATTTCAACCGAACTTGGGAAAAATGGGGAAAATATATTTTTTGCACTTACGACACCTCTTTGGGGTGGTAAGAGACTTTTATTTCCAATCCCATCCATTACTAAAAAGGACGTAATATTTTTAAAAGAGCTTGTTGAAAAAGGTGAATACAAACCTGTAATTGACAGACAATATAACTTAGACCACATTGTAGTGGCTTATAAATACGTTGAATCTGGACAAAAAACGGTTATTGTTGTAATAAAAATATTAGAATAAAAAGCTCGAAAAAGTTTGCCGACATTAGAAATTAATATAAACAATACGACCATGAACATGTTTGCAAAAAATGCGGCAACATCAG
>JANNVS010000366.1:0-14020 GCA_031414515.1 Sphingobacteriales bacterium
GCTAGTTTCTTATTATTTCTATCAATGCAATGTAAAAATTCTCGCAAGCTTTTTTGTTGGTGGAAACAAACAAAACAGGTTCTATCAATTCTAATTCCATCAACAAAAAATTTCCGTCGTTTGTCACCACACCATCAACCCTTGCGTAGAGTAATGTTTCAGGAATGCTGTATAATAAGTTAGTTGCTTGTGTTAAAATGGTTGAGTCAGGTTCAATAGCTTCTGTTGTGCCACCAAACTGAACCTGCACACGAAAATCGCCTTGTTTTGCTCTTTTGCAAATAGCATGACTGAATTTTTTATTAAAAAATATCAATGAAAATTCTCCGTTTGTAATAATTTCTTCTACAAATACCTGAACAATGACATCACTAGTTTTCAATAATTCTACAAAATGATTTTGATCATTATCTGCTGTATCAATAGTTGTAATCCATGTGTTATAAGCGCCACCAGAAATAGTTGGTTTTACAACAGCTTTGTTCCAATTGTTTTTTTGAAGAATACTTTTTAAGGTAATATTTTCTTTTTGGGTACAAATAACATAAGATGGAAGTAGAATTCCTTGTTCGGAAAATTTATCGAAATAATTTTTGTTTTGATTCCATTTAACTACAGATACTGGATTTAATACGTTGCAATTAAGCGATTTTAATTTATCAAGCCAAGCATCAAACACTTGCGGCCTTTCAAAATAATCCCACATAGATCGCAGTATAATCACATCAAACTGTTGCCAGTTGATAGTTGCATCGTCCCATGAAACAACTATTACTTCAATATTTCTTTGTATTAGATATTGTTGTAATAATTGATCGTCTTCATATAAATCAGGAAATTTATGGTAAGTTACAAAAGCTACTTGCATGGTTAAATTTGTTTTTTACTTTTTAATGATATAAACAAAGTAAAAGAGAAGCAAATGAAAAAGTGTTACCATATGGCAACAAATGAATTAATTGCTTATTTGATTAAATAGTTAATTCCTATTTTCTTACAGCCATAGCTTTAAACACAAACTTGTTATTAATATTTAAAGTGTACCAAGCCAAGAAGTATGCTGTAAGTATTACTGATGGTATCAACATAATATAAAACCAGCCGTTGTAGTTAATATAATACATAGAATTCAGTGCAATAAATGCAATCAGCAAGCGTGCATATTCTGCGTATTTTACCCAAGTTTTTTGTTCTAAAATTGCACTGCAAATTACAGTGGAAAGCATCAGCACACTAAAGAAAATAACTGTATAAAATGTACTTAGTTTTTCATAATGATATAAGTAAGCTGATAAACCAATAATAATAAAAACAAACTGCACCAACACGTAAATATTCAAACTTTTGCTGGTTGCTTTTGCATCGTATTTGGGTTTGCTGTGGTCAACTTCCGGAATTGGAATTTGTCCACCCAATTCTGCTGGTTGCCATCCTGGTTTTGCAACAATATATTTTAATTTATCTGATACCTTAGGAAATGCTTTTGCGTTTCTAAACATCGTTACATAATACTCAACATTTGCCCAAGCTGGATTCCAGCTTTTCAATTGTGTCGTAACGCCATACGTTGGTTCTTCCATTTCTTCCTGGAAAGTGCCGAATAGTTTGTCCCAGATAATAAACATACCAGCGTGGTTTTTATCAATATATTTTGGATTAACACCATGATGTACTCTGTGATGTGATGGCGTATTGAAAATTGCTTCGAACCATTTTGGCATTCTGTCGATTGCTTTGGTATGAATCCAAAATTGAAAAAAAGAATTAATGCTTGCGCAAATTCCTAAGGTCAACACATCAACGCCTAAAAATGCAATTGGCAAAAAGAATACAAATGCCAGCAAACTATGAATCCATGATTGACGTAATGCAACAGTTAAATTATACTCTTCGCTTTGGTGATGTACGACATGTGCGCCCCAAAATAAATTGACTTCGTGACCAAAACGATGTGCCCAATAAAAACAAAAATCAAATAAAATCAATACGACAACATACGCCAAAACACCAGATAAATGTAACACAGCAAAGTTTTCTAACACCAAAACATACGCACCTAACATCATGCCTGTTGTTAATAATTTGAATAACAAATGGCTTACGCCAATGTTTAAGTTGGTCAATGCATCATTTAAACGATAATATTCAGGATGTTTTTTTCGTGTAGCAAAATATTCTACAATAATAAATAGTAAAAATATTGGAATGGCAATTACGGTGCTGAGATTTTCCATGACGTTGAATTTAAATTTATTGTAGCTTTATTATTATTAAAATTGCTGAAACATTAAAGTTAACGTAAGTTTAGTTTCAAAACAAGATGGTTTGTGTATTTTAACAAGAGTTTAAAATAATGATGCCATCGCTTTAAGCGATGGCATCATTAAAACTCTAAATAATAAGTAAAATGAACTTGATAGAACGTATAAAAAATAAAATAAAAGCCTATATAATTAAGCGTGCATCACGTCACAAAGCAATAGATATTGTTGAAGTGCGCACCAAACAAGTTGGACTTTTGTCGGTGCATTCTGAAACCGATTTACTGATAAAAAATTCGTTTTTTTTGACGTATACTTTGCTTTCTATTCAAACAGATTTGCTAAATAAAGATGGATTGAAAGTAGGTAAAATGATATTTAACAAACCAACAAAAGTGAAAGGAAATTCAGAATTGGTGTTTACGACTTCTTCTGAAATAAGTATTATTACGTCGTTGTTTCAGGCATTATCGAATTTATTATCACAAACTATCTGGATGCGTAGTGTTGGTATTGCAACTGTAAAAATTTTATGGTTTACGATAGAATTACCTGTTGACGATGTGTTTGAAATTCATCCTTCTAAATTAAAATTAGTGAAAGATGAAACGGAAGAAGAGCGAACTATTCGATTACAAAGAGAAGCTGAGTGGACCGCCAAATATGAGGTAGAAAAAGAAAAAAGAAAAGCAGTACGAAGTGAGAAACGCTCTGAATGGAAAGAAGATATTTTGAAACGCAGATACAAAGAAAATTATATTCCGAAAGACATTCGACAGGCTCAGTCTGATGTTCAACAGGCTCAGTCTGATGTTCGACAAACTCAGTCTACTTCTACAAGCTTACCAGATGATGTTCCTTTGATTATTACGAATGAAGAACAAGAAATATCTGAAGATTTAAAAATTGAATTAGAGTCAGATGCTATAATTAAAATTGAAACAGACGCAGTAAAACCAAGCGAAGAAAATACAGATCAGGAAGTTGGTTGATTTATCAATCATTCATCATTTTCCAGAGCACATCTTTCAATTCTACAATATTTTTGCTGGATAGAGAAGAAAAGAAAACATGTGGAATTTTTTTAGGCAATTCTTTTTTAAGCATAGCAATTAATTCATTATCTAATAAATCTGCTTTGGAAATACCAATAATTCTTGGCTTATTTACCAATTCTTTATTGTAAAGTTTGAGTTCTTTCGCTAAGATTTTATATTCTTTTTTGATGTCGTCGCTATCTGCTGGAATCATAAACAACAAACAAGAATTACGTTCGATATGCCGTAAAAAACGAACGCCTAAACCTTTGCCTTCGTGTGCACCTTCAATAATTCCTGGAATATCAGCCATGATAAACGATCGATCACCACGATATGGTACTACACCTAAGTTTGGTACTAATGTAGTAAACGGATAATCGGCTATTTCAGGTTTTGCTGCACTAATTACAGAAAGCAATGTTGATTTTCCTGCATTTGGAAATCCGACCAAACCAACATCTGCCAATACTTTTAATTCTAAAATTTTCCATCCTTCACTGCCTTTTTCTCCAGATTGTGCATAATGAGGTGCTTGTCGGACAGAAGTTTTAAAATGCGTATTTCCTTGTCCACCGCGACCGCCAGGCATCCAAACTATTTCTTGTCCATCTTCTAAAATTTCCTGTTCTTTTACTTTAGTTTCACCATCTTTTACTATGGTGCCAAGTGGCACTTCAATAATAATATCTTCACCACCTTTTCCACTACGCATACCACCTTCACCACTTTTTCCATCATCAGCATGTATGTGTTTTCTGTATTTTAAATGTAATAAAGTCCACAATTGTTTGTTGCCACGCAAAATGATGCTGCCACCTTTTCCGCCATCGCCACCATCAGGCCCACCCATTGGTACGTACTTTTCTCTGCGCCAATGCACAGAACCGCCACCGCCGTTTCCTGAACGAACGAATATTCTAACGTAATCTATAAAATTGCTTCCTTCCATTTTTTACTTCTGTAAAGATAGAAAATAAAAAAGACCCTCAAGTTTTGTACTTAAAGGTCTTTTTATTAAATCTTTAGTTAAATTGTAAATGAATGACCAAATTTTACACTAAAATCGGTACACCAAATAACTAAGAAACTATAGCTTGCAGTACTTTTAGTACGATAATAGAAATTTCCTTCTGTTGCTTTTAAATCACCTAAATCGAGATAGCCACCAGAAACTACATTATCTATATCATTCACTAACCAAACATCTAAATTTGGACCATCGTCTGTTTTGAAATTTTTAAATTCATACACAATAGAATCAGCTTTAGTATAAATTAATACCTGACCTGTTGTAGTATGAGCATCAGAAACAAAATTTTCTGTCTTTAACAAAGTAAAGCCAGTTGAATCAAAAGTGTCTTTAAAAACTTTTGTTTCTTCTTTTTTGCAAGAAATAAGAAAAACAGAAATGCTTATAAAAGCAAATACGAAAAATAGGATAGATTTACGCATACTTTTTATTTTAAAGATAATGAATTGTCATAGTTAAATCAAGTTATAAATAGTTAAAGCTGAACGAAAGAACTACTTTATCCTGTTGATTTCAGCTTTTAAACTGCTAAAAATCTCATCAATAGTACCAATACCATTTAATGAAATTACTTTGTTTTCTTTTTTATAGTGGTCTGCGACTTGTGCAGTTTCTTTCAAATATACTTTGAAACGATTGCGAATAATAGTATCATTTAAATCGTCGGCTCTTCCAGAAGATTTTCCGCGTTCTTTTATACGATGAACTATTTCATCTTCTTCTACTTCTAAAGCGAGTACTAAAGCAATATCCGTTTTCTTTAAATCTAATAATTTATCTAATGCTTCTGCTTGTGGTTGTGTACGCGGAAATCCATCAAAAATAAATCCTTCTACTTTTCCTGCGTATTCATCTAATTTGTTAGATAACATACCAATTGTAACTTCATCTGGAACAAGTTCGCCTTTGTCCATATATTTTTTGGCTTCAACGCCAAGTGGTGTTTCATTTTTCAATTCAGAACGAAACAAATCGCCAGTAGAGATGTGGTATAGGTTAAATTCTTCAGCGATCTTTGAGGCTTGTGTGCCCTTGCCACTTCCAGGAGGACCAAACAAAATTAGATTTACCATCTTTAATTAAATTGTAAGCCACAAAGATAGCATAAAGCTATATTTCTATTATTTCGACAAGATTAAGTAATTGTTTTATGATAAAAAATATAATCTAATGAATATCAGACTATAGTATGATAAATATCATTGAATATTTTTTATTTCAGACCTAATTTTAAATAAAAATAAAATGAATGTAATTATTGTTCCAACAGATTTTTCAAAAGCAGCAGAAAATGCATTGATGGTAGCAAAAGGAATAGCATTAAAAACAAATGCGACGATACATTTGGCTAATTTTTATTCTTTGCCTATTGCAGATTATTCTTATCCTGATATAAGTATGCCTGCAGAGATATTAGAACAAATTAGAAAGTCAGCAAAAGAAGGCATTGAAAGGCTAAAAATTAATTTAGAAACAGAAGGATTTAAGGTTGAGTCGACTATAGAAATGGGTATGGTCTCAGATGAAATAGTTGATTTAGCAAATAAGATTAACTCGGATTTAATAATAATGGGCACAACCGGTGCAAGTGGTATAGTTAATAAACTCTTTGGTAGCAATGCTGCAAACGTCATGCAAAGAACGAATAAACCAATTCTTTTGGTGCCTCAAGATTGTAACTGTAATGGTATTAATGATGTCATTTATCTAGATGAATTAATAGAAGATGACACAGCGATATTGACTGATTTTTTTGCCTTTGCCGATGAGCTAGGCATAATGAATATTAAATTATTAAATGTAAATACTGGCTTCTTTTATCAACCTATAGATGAGCAGTTGATGAATCGATTGGACAAGACCTTTGGTTTGGACAAGATAAAATTAGAGACTGTAGATGGAGCTGATGTTAAAGATGGGATTACTCATTATCTTGAGAATCATAAAGTAGATATGGTGGTTATGTCCACTCATAAAAAGACGTTTCTAGAAAGGATTTTTGCTAAAAGTGAAACTAGAAAAATAGCATTATATAGTAAAATACCTTTGTTAGTATACCATAAGTGATATGTATTGGTAAAGATAGTTTTAGTATAAAATTCTAGCTTTAATTGTATGTTTTACTTTTTTCAAATCTTCCATCATTTCTAAATCAGCATTGGCATCTACATCTAAAACAACATAACCCATGGTTTCATTCGTTTTTAAATATTGAGCTAAAATATTTACATCATGTTTAGAAAGAATAGAATTTATTTCACTTAATACACCAGGCACATTGTTGTGCATATGCAATACACGTCTTGTGTTTTTCTGGATGGACAGACTAATTTCTGGTACCGACATAGAACCTAAAGTACTGCCATTGTCTAAATATCCAGTTAGTTTTACGGTAACTTCTGTTCCAATATTTTCCTGCGCTTCTTGCGTAGAACCACCAACATGCGGTGTCAAAATCACACTTTCTAAACCAACTAAAGATGATTCAAAACCAATGCCATTCTGTTTTGGTTCTGCAGGAAAAACATCAATCGCTGCGCCGCCAACTTTTCCATTTTTTACCGCATTTGCAAGCGCATCAATATCTACAACAGAACCACGTGACAAATTTTGGAAAATAACGCCATCTTTCATCATTGCAAATTCTATTTCGCCTATCATGTTTTTGGTTTGTGGCGTTGCAGGCACGTGCAACGTAACAATGTCAGATTTTTGTAATAATTCTTCAATAGTATCTACTGCATTTGCATTTCCGAGTGGTAATTTTGGTTCTATATCGTAATATATTACTTTTAAACCCATGCTTTCACCCATTACAGACACTTGTGTGCCGATGTGTCCATAACCAATGATTCCTATAGTTTTACCACGTAACTCATAACTTCTGGCAGCTGTTTTTTGCCAGTTGCCTTCGTGCATGTATTTATTTTTTTGTGGAATACCACGTAGCAACATAATTGAATTTCCAATAATTAATTCGGCAACAGAACGTGTATTGGAATAAGGCGAATTAAAAACTGGAATGCCAAGTTCTGTTGCCTTTTTCAAATCTACTTGGTTGGTGCCAATACAAAAACAACCGATTGTCATTAATTTTTTTGCTTTTACTAAAACAGCTGCTGTTAAGTTAGTTTTAGAACGAATACCAATAATGTGATAGTTTTCGATACAAGCGAGTAATTCTTCTTCTGTCATTGCTTCTTTGTAGCTGTCTATGCTTGCATATCCTTTTTTATGCAATTCATTAAAAGCAGACTGGTGCAAACCTTCTAGTAACAGAATTTTAATTTTGTCTTTCGGAAATGAAACTTCTTTTGTCATGATTATCAAAAATAGCAATTATCTGAAAGATAATTTATTATCAATGTGATAACAATGTTTATTTAAGGTTTTGGTAAAGCGATGCTTACTCAATAGCACCATTCAGAAAATCTATAAATGGCTTTACACTTAAAGAAAGTTCAGTAATTGTTTTTACAAAATCTTTAGAAGTCAATTCTTCGTCTTTCAATTTTTTAAAAACGGTAAAACCTTTTAGTTTCAAATATTCAATAGCATCGTTGGTTTCTTCGTAGCCTTTTGGTGGTCGCTTTAATTTGTTTTCTGTGCTCAAGTCAGCAAAACTATCTTTGAACTTTTTTGAAGAAATTATCTTTTTAAAGTCATTAAAATTATAATCAATTTCTTGTCTTATTTTTGCCAATTCATCTGGCATTGGCATATAATTTCCTGCACCAAAGAAACAATTACCAGGTTCGATGTGCAAGTAAAAACCGGCTGTGTTGCCTCCTTTTCCACCTTTATTTAGATAAGCACCTAAATTATTTTTGTATGGAGTTTTGTTTGTAGAAAATCGAATATCGCGATTAATTCTGAAAATACATTTCTTGGGATCTAAATCTGCAATGCTTTCATCTTTTTCGCCATAATTTTTTATCCATTCGGCAATAAATGATTTGATTTCGGTTTGCGAATTTTCGTAGCGTTTTCGGTTTTTCTCAAACCAATCCTTATTATTGTTTTCTCTTAATTCTTTTAAAAATTTAAGTGTATCATTTGTCAGCATTTCTTTTCAATTTTTGCTCATTCCTTATTATAGATTCTAGGGTGTCTTTTTTTAATAATTCCACTGTATCATTTCTTATTTGTAAAAAAGCAAGACGTATGCCACAGGTTTTCTCATCTTCACATTCTGCGCATTTTTCATAATATTTATGTGTAACACAAGGCAAAAGGCCAATTGCTCCATCAAAATATCTAACAATCTCTGCCAGATTCACCTCAGATGGATGTTTGATTAAATAATATCCACCGCCTTTACCTTTTTTAGAATTTAAAATGCCAGCATTTTTCATGTCTAATAAAATGGTTTCCAAAAATTTCTTTGGAATATGCTCATGTTCCGCAATTTCACTAATTAAAACAGGCTCTTTAGCTGGCTTTTTAGCAAGATAGACCAACGCGTTGATGGCGTATTTTGTTTTTTTAGATAACACAGATTAATTTGAAAATGTCATTAATTGATAAATATACTCATTTTCAGAAGTCTATGGATTAAATAGAGAAAATAATTTATCACAAATCAAATTCCTGTGAATAAAATCTTATAACTTATAACGTGTAACTTTCTACTTTTACAATATGAGTTTTAAATACAATGCATCAACATTATCCAATCTAGAATCTATCTTTAAAGAAAATAATTATGTTATTCGATATGAGAAAGGCAGATTTCAATCTGGTTATTGCATCTTGCAAGATAAAAGAGTAGCCGTAGTGAATAAATTCTTTGAAGCGGAAGCACGTATAAATGCATTAATAGATATTTTATCACAAGTAGATATAGATACTTCTTTGTTAGATGAAAAGCAAACAAGATTATTTGACCAATTAGCACAACAGAAGTTAACGCTAGAGTAATAAATTCTCATATTTAACTTTCTACTTTCTTCATAAATGAATACTAATTTATTTATCTTTTTGAAATGACAGATAAGCTGAAATTTACTTTTCTTGGAACAGGTACATCACAAGGTGTACCGGTAATTACTTGCACTTGTGAAGTTTGTCTTTCTTCAGATAAAAAAGATAATCGTACACGGACTTCTTTACTAATACAATCTGAAACCACGACTGTTGTAATAGATACAGGTCCTGATTTTCGTTTTCAGATGTTACGCGAACAAGTAAAAGACTTGGATGCTGTTGTTTTTACTCATGCACATAAAGACCATGTTGCTGGCTTAGATGATATCCGACCATTTAACTATATATTGAATAAAACAATTGATGTATATGCTGAATTAAATGTACAAGAAGTTTTAAAAAGAGAATTTTCGTATGCGTTTGAACCGCAGGATTATAAAGGTGCGCCTCAAATCAAATTAAATACTATAGATGAAAATCCGTTCTATATTGGTGATATTAGATTTATTCCAATTCGTGTTAAACATAATGGATTGCCTATTTTCGGTTTTAGAATAAATGATTTTACCTACATCACAGATGCAAATTTTATAGAAGCAACGGAGTTAGAAAAGATAATAGGAAGTAAGATTTTAGTGCTTAATGCGTTAAGAAAAAAAATACATTACTCGCATTTCAATTTAGAACAAGCCATTGTTGTTGTAAATAAAGTGAATCCTGAGAAAGCCTATTTTACTCATATTTCGCATCACTTAGGATTGCATAACCAAGTAGAAAATGAATTGCCTGAAAATATATTCTTGGCTTATGATGGACTGCAGATTAGTTGTTGAAATATTGAATGAAAACTTCTAATTAGTCTTAGGTTTATATTTAGAAGCTGTCAATATCTTCTGACCATCTTTTATTTCAATTAATTGCCGCAAGGTAATATTTGGATTTTGTTTCATGTAATCTTTTACTATTTGCCAGCCCAACCATGCGCCTGCTTTTCCAGGGCTTTCATTTGGCATGCCGTAAGTAGAAGGTCCATCTTTTACATATTTAAATTGTTCAAATTTTGTGTCATATAGCAGGTTTTGATTTAAAAAATAAGCCCAGATTTCATGTTCATTGTCAATACAAAATTTCCAGTGTTTAGAGTCGTATTTTATAATGTCATTTTCTCTTTTATTAGGAAGCATACATTGGATTGTAAATAATATTTTTCCTTCTGCAATCATCTTATCCAGCAAAGTAGATTTATCATCAGGTACTGGAACAATATTAGCTGCTAATACATTTGCACAATCAATCGCCATATATTTTTTATCAAAGGTTGGAATCATAAAAGTATATTCCTTAAAGATTGCAGCGTAATAAATATATTCAGAGCCAAGATATTTATCTAATGAAATTGCTACAATAGAATCCGTAGCTGTAAAAACAGAATATGAAAATTCAGTAATACATGTTACAACTTTTGGAATTGGTTTTTCGGGAAAATAACCTTTGTAATTGGCAAAAGCTATTTGCAAATCCTCTTTTAAAAAATCTAGGTTTCCTAATTTTAGTTGAATGGTATCATATAATCCTTTCATCGCTTTTTTTGTTATGAAATCTTGCATAACATTTAATTGTAATCCTTTATCACCAAATGTTGGAATATTCAGTACTTGATTATAATAAACATTATAAAAAACAGGATATTTCTGTTGAAGTCTATTTAAATCTATATCTAAATTATTTGGATTACATGCAAACAATTCCTTTTCAAATCTTATAATATCTACGTTAACAGTTGATTTATCTATATCTATTTCTTTCTTAGGTAAATTTGATTGTCGATTGCAATTACAAGCATTCCATCCAAGTGTTACAAATGCGAATAAAATATAAAAGAGTATTTTTTTCATTTCAGTAAAATTTATCTTGTAAAATTAAGATAAAAATAGACAAGTTATAACGTATAACTTGTTACTTTTATGGTATGAAAATTGGATTAGCACAGCTTAATTATATGATTGGAGATTTCAATGGCAACTTTGAAAAAATGAAATTGGCTATTGAAAAAGGTATTGCAGAAAATGCAGATTTATTATTGTTTAGCGAATTATCAGTTTGCGGTTATCCACCAAGAGATTTTTTAGAGTTTCATCATTTTATAAATGAATGCGAAAGTGTTATTAATAAATTAGCAGCAGTTGCAGGAAATAAAATTGCCATTATTGTTGGAGCGCCTTCAAAAAATCCTACGAAAGAAGGCAAAGATTTATACAATTCGGCATACTTTATTGAAGACGGAAAAGTAAAATTTTTAGCACACAAAGCTTTATTGCCAACCTATGATGTTTTTGATGAATATCGATATTTTGAACCGAATAAAGAATTTAATATTGTTGAATTTAAAGGCAAAAGGTTAGCGATTACTATTTGCGAAGATATTTGGGAAACAGGTGAAACAAATCCGTTGTATAAAATAAATCCAGTAGCTGAGTTGGCAATGCAACAACCGGATATTCTATTCAATTTATCAGCATCACCATTTAATTATAATCAGGCAAAAAAAAGAATTGAAGTTGTTCGTAAAAATGCGATAGAATTTAAGTTGCCGGTATTTTATTGTAATTGTGTTGGCGCACAAACGGAATTAATTTTTGATGGTGGTTCTTTAGTGATGAATTCAAAAGGTGAACTAATTGATGAAATGCCATATTTTGATGAATGTGTACGATTTTATGAGATAGATAATTCAACATTCAACTTTCAACATTCAACATTATTTAAAGAACAAGATAAAAATCCAACTAAACTCATTCACGATGCGTTGGTTTGTGGAATTCAAAATTATTTTCAAAAATTAGGTTTTCAAAAAGCGATTTTGGGTTTGAGTGGTGGCGTAGATTCTGCATTAGTTTTAGTATTAGCGGTTCGTGCACTCGGAAAAGAAAACGTATTAAGTGTATTGATGCCATCACAATTTTCTACTTCGCATTCAGTAGATGATAGTTTGAAGTTATTAGAAAAATTAGGTTCGCCGCATAAAATAATTCCAATTAAAGAAGTGTTTGATGTGTACGATAAACTATTGCAACCGCATTTTGAAAACAAACCATTTGATGTAACAGAAGAAAATTTACAAGCAAGAATTCGCGGAAATTATTTAATGGCATTGAGTAATAAATTTGGCTATATCTTATTAAACACTACGAATAAAAGTGAAGCAGCAGTTGGGTACGGTACTTTGTACGGAGATATGTGCGGTGGCTTGGCTGTATTGGCTGATGTTTACAAAACACAAATTTATGAAGTGTGTAATTACATCAATAAAGATGAAGAAATTATTCCAATTCATATTTTGATGAAAGCACCAAGCGCAGAATTACGCCATGGGCAAAAAGATTCTGATTCATTGCCGGATTATGATGTGTTAGATAAAGTCTTATTAGAATACATAGAGCATCACCAAGGTCCAGATGAAATTGAAAGTTTAGGTTTTGATGAAAAATTAATTACGCGCATTTTACGAATGGTAAACAGAAACGAATTTAAACGTCATCAAACGCCACCAATTTTACGTGTTTCACCAAAAGCATTTGGAAGTGGAAGACGATTACCTATTGTTGGAAAATATTTGGAAAGTTAGTTAGTATGCAAATCAATTTTCTCAGAAATAAAACTATTGATTATCCATCAGGTTCTTCATTAGAATTTTATAAGAACACATTGTATGTAGTAGGTGATGACGTGAATTTTATTTTGTGTATAGATGAAAACTGGAACGAAATCAATCAACTGAAATTATTTGAATACAATGGTGTTCTTATTCCAAAGCCTGAAAAACCTGATTTAGAATGTGCTACAATTGTTGGCGATATGTTATATGTAATTGGCTCAGGTTCTAAATCGCCGCAACGCGATGTCGCTTTTATAATCAATTTATCAGATAATAAAACAAAGAAAATAAGTACGGCAGCTTTCTATTCTATTTTTAGAGATAGAAACTTGATTGTTGAAATGAATATTGAAGGTCTCACCGATTGCAAAGACAAACTTTTGTTTTTTAATCGTGGAAATACAGCACAACCGAATCAATTAATTATTACAGATCAAAAGATTTTAAAGAAACAATTTCCTGAAAAGTTTAAAGTAATGCCAATAAAAATTGGAAAACTCAATGATATTAATTTAGGAATTTCTGGTGCTATCTACGATAAAAAAGATGACATCTTGTTGTTGACTGCTTCTGCTGAAGATACCAATAATGCTTATGACGACGGCGAAATTATTGGCAGTGCAATCGGTGTTGTTTATAATGCATATCAAAAACTAACAGAACAAGAATTGGTGATTGATGAATTGATTGAATTGGATAAAATAAATCCTGCTTTTGAAAATCAAAAAATAGAATCGATTTGCATTACAAAGCAATTAGAAAAAAAATATACATGTACTTTAGTTGCTGATAATGACGACGGGAAATCGGTGTTGTTTGAAGTGGAAGTGATTGTCTAAATTATTTTGTCTGAACTATGATTTATTTGATGAGTGTGATTTCCTTGATTAAAAACAACATGAAGTCATTTTCATCATAAAAATCACGCAAATCATAGTTCAGACAATTTTCTATTTCTTCAAATCCAACGCTTTATTTATTACATATACCAGATGTGCTTTATGTGCTTTTGTTGAATCATCGGTTACATATGGTGTATGTAATAAATAAAGCGTTGGATTTGAAGAAATAGAAAATTGTCTGAACTATGATTTGCGTGATTTTTATG
>JANNVS010000367.1:0-15070 GCA_031414515.1 Sphingobacteriales bacterium
CGAGTCTTTGTTTGATTTCTGTGAAGAATTAAAAGAGAATGTTGCTATAGAAAATATCCTTGCAGAATATAATTAGAATATAATTTTGAGCTCTTTGCGTCTTTGGTGAAATAATTTAATTTATCATGAAATAAAAATGACAAAACAATTCGGTCTAATTGGCTTTCCGTTATCACATTCTTTTTCCAAAGGATATTTTGCCCAAAAATTTCAGAAAGAAAATATTTCAGATTGTAGCTATGATGTTTTTCCTTTAGAAAAAATAGAAGACTTTGTTGAATTGTGTAATGCCAACAAAAATCTCGTTGGTTTAAATGTAACGATTCCATACAAAGAAAAAATCATTCCATTTTTAGATGAATTGAATGAGGAAGCAAAAGCGATTGTCGCAGTCAATACAATTAAATTTATTAATGGAAAAAAGATTGGTTACAATACAGATTGCTATGGTTTTGAAATGAGTTTAAAGCCGTTACTAAAACAACATCATACGTCAGCTTTAATTCTTGGAACTGGTGGCGCATCAAAAGCAGTAGAATATGTATTAAGGAAACTTGGTATTCAGTTTCAATATGTTTCAAGAAATAAAAGTGAGAAAGCAATTTCTTATGAAGAACTTAATGAACTCATAATTCATAACTCAACACTCATAATTAACTCAACTCCAATTGGTACGTATCCAAATGTTGAGCCTGCGCCAAATATTCCATACAATGGTATAACAGAAAAGCATTTACTATACGACTTAATTTACAATCCTGAAGAAACAAAATTTTTGAAAGAAGGGAAATTGCTTTGTGCGCAAACAAAAAACGGATTGGAAATGTTATATCTGCAGGCAGAACGCAGTTGGGAAATTTGGACAAGCAAGTAGAAAACAAACTGCACGTAAATCTAAAATGTATTTTTAACTTTGTATTTATTTTCTTACGACTTGCAACCCACGACTAAAATGAACTTCAACAATACACAAAATGCATTTGCTTATAAATCAAACCGTGAGTTGCTGCGTGATTATAATATTTACAGATTGATTAATCAAAGCTGGTTGGTAAAATACGGAACACGAGTTGCATCTGGCTTAATGAACATAGGAATAAAAACACCAATTGCAATAGGTATGCGACCAACCATTTATGCTACCTTTTGTGGTGGCGATACACTTGGCGAAGCTGCACAAAAAATAGATAATCTTTTTATTTATAATGTAAAAACTGTATTGGATTATGGTGTAGAAGGAAATGAAAGCGAAGAAGATTTTCAACGCACGGAAAATGCCATTAAACAAGCTATTTTATTTGCTAAAAACAACAGTGCAGTTGATATAGTATGTTCTAAATTTACAGGTTTAATTCCATTTTCTATTTTAGAAAAATTACATGCAAAAGTAGCATTATCAGTAGCAGAAAATCAAATTTTTACTAAATCAAAAGAACGTATTTATGCAATTGCACAACTCGCTTTTGATAATGATGTAAGTTTATTTGTAGATGCAGAAGAAAGTTGGATTCAGCATCCGTTAGATGATTTGACATTTGATTTAATGAAAAGATTCAATCATCAAAAACCCATTATATATAATACGGTTCAGTTTTATAGAAAAGACAGATTGAAATTTTTTAAAAATGCAGTGAATAGTGCTAAACAAGAAGGTTTTATTTATGCGGCGAAGTTGGTGCGTGGTGCCTACATGGATAAAGAAGCGAGTCGTGCAAAAAAAATGAATTATGAAAATCCAATTCAATCGTCAAAAGAGAATACAGATAAAGACTATGACGAAGCTGTAAAATTTGCATTAGAAAATATTTCAAGCGTGGCAATTTGTGTGGCTACACACAATGAAGACAGTACTTTGTTAGCAGCTAGATTTATGCAGGAAAAAAAAATAACTCATCATCATCCACATATTCATTTCTCACAACTCTATGGAATGAGTGATAATATCACATTTAATTTGGCAATAGAAGGTTATAATACACACAAATATTTACCTTATGGACCTGTGAAAGATGTGATACCTTATTTAATACGCAGAGCGCAGGAAAACACCAGCGTTGCTGGACAAATGGGTCGTGAATTGAAGTTATTAAAGGATGAAGTAAAAAGACGAAAGTTGTTTGTATTATAGTGGTAGTTGTACAATAAATTTAAAAATTTATAGTTATACCAAATGGTCTTTCGCCTTTCCATTGTAGTGGATTATTTTTCATGTCTATATAAATTAAATTTTTATTCTTGGTTAAAGAATTAGGAAGCTCTTTAAATTCATTGTCATTCAAATACAATTTTTCCAAATGTTTTAAACTATTGAGATTTTTAGGTAAAACACCAATTTTATCGTTTTCTAGATGAAGTATTCTCAATTTAGGTAGTTTTCCTAATACACTTAATTCTTGATTAACGTCTGCATATGGTTCGTCATTCAAGTAAATTTCTTCTAACTTTTTTAATTTTTTAATATCTTTTGATAAAAATCTAAAATCATTTCCACTTAAATCTAATATTCTTAAGTTAGTTAAACTATAGATAGTATTAGGAATTTCTTTCAAATGGTCATTCTTTAAACTTAAAAATACTAGGTTTTTGAATTTAGAGAAAGATTCATATTGTGTTTTATTAATAAATTGATTGCTTAAATCTAGTCGATAAACTTTTTCTGGATTTTTGAGAGCATCTTCTAAATTAGTATAATTTTTCTCAATTTTTGAAGAGTCTATATTTTGAGCATTGATTTTTAAAACTTGTATGCAAAAGATGAACGTAAGCAGATTAAAAATTAATAGTTTTTTTTTCATAGTTTTTAATATTATTTTATTTTAAACAAATTAATTGTTGTAAATGTTTCAAAATTGCAAGTCTTAAAATCTTTTTAAGATTAATTAACTCACAACAAACAAACCATCGACTTTCTGTTCGATTTTTTTGCGTAAATCTGCATTTACTGGCATTAGTGGTAAACGTACATGATCGTCGCAAACACCTAAATGTTTCATCGCAGCTTTCACACCTGCAGGGTTTCCTTGTTCAAATAAGTAAGTTATTAATTCATCTAATTCATAAACCATTTTTCGAGCAGAAACAAAATCTCCATCTAATGCCTGATGCACCATAGTAGAAAAATGCTTAGGTGTTGCATTGGCAATTACAGAAATCACACCATCATAACCTATAGAAATTTGTGGAACAATTAAATCGTCGTTTCCACTAATTAATAAAAATCCTTCTGGTTTTTCGCGTGCCAGCCAGAATATCTGTTGCCAATCGTTGCTTGCTTCTTTGATTGCAATAATATTTTTAAAATCATGTGCTAATTGCAAAGTAGTGCTAGCACGAATATTTGAAGCCGTTCTGCCAGGCACATTATACAAAACAATTGGTAAATCGGTATTCGTTGCGATTGCTTTGTAATGTTCGTAAATTCCTTCTTGTGTAGGTTTATTGTAATATGGAGAAACTGACAAAATTCCATCAATACCAGTTAAATCAGCATGATTAATATCGTCTATTGTACTTCTGGTGTCGTTTCCACCAAAACCCGCTAAAACTGGAACACGTTTATTCGTTACAGAAACACATGATTTTATTAAATCTTGTTTTTCTTTTTTATTTAAGGTTACAGATTCACCTGTAGTTCCTAGAACCACCACATAATCTACACCACCATCAATTACATAGTTGACTACTTTTTCAAACTCAGTGTAGTTGACCTCCTTTTGATCATTAAATGGAGTAACCAACGCAACACCAACACCTTTCAAATTCAACATAAAAAATAATTTAAATCTTTACAATTTTTAATCTGATATCTCACCTTAAGTATTGCTCTAAGTTCTGAATTAAGTTAGAAATATTCTTATTTTCTTTTGGAATTAATATTAAATCATAGTTAGCATTGTCAGCTTCTTTACTGAATCCAACTCGAAATTTTGCAGAAGAAACTGAAGAAATATATTCTAATGGCAAACACTCTTGCTCACAAAAATTAATAATTAAATCAAATGGAGAACGCATGAAATATCCAGAAGTGCCGCCACCTGGCTTTCCATACCAGCTAGTATCTTTATCAGTAATAAATGGAAATGGATACATAAATCCAAATTCACGTTTAGGCATATAGCCTAATATTTGCACATCTTTTTGTAACGACTTTAGCTTTTGTGCATATTCTAAGATTCTGTCATTGTATTTAATATCTTCTGCATTAAACAAAATGCCTATTTTTTTAGCTTTATCCAATGAAATTGGATTGCGGTCATGTTGATTCTTTTTTAAGCTCATTATAAAGCGAAAAATGAAATTGCGTATTTGATTAAAGAAAGACATAACACAAAAATACGATTTTAAATATTTAATAAGTATAGGCTTACTACGTTGCTTTTGTGTGAAATATTAATAAAATATCATTGAGTTTTAAAAAAAAATGTATATTTGCACTCGCTTAAAAAAGCAAGGTTCGGTAGTTCAGCTGGTTAGAATACGTGCCTGTCACGCACGGGGTCGCGGGTTCGAATCCCGTCCGGACCGCAAAGTCCTCGAAATTCGAGGACTTTTTTATTTTTTGAAAGCGCCTGCTACTCTATAAATTTGTTATTAGAAGATAAAACTATCATCTAATAACTTTCCATCCCAGCTAATTAATAAATTCTTTATATCCTTATCGTTAGAAATAATAATGCGGTATTGTGTTATCATTCCTGGCGAAAACAAAACAAAAACAGTATTTACTTTCCATGTTGCAAATTTCCCATTTGATAAATTGCTTTTCACCAGTTCTGGTAATTCATTTATAGTAATGGTTCGTTGAGTAATCAGCCATTCTCCTTTGGAATTATATTTTGTTTGGTAATTGAATCCTTCTTCAATAAAAATTGCTTTAAAATCTTTGCTCTGTTTGTACCATTTTGTATTTTGTGCAGCAGGATACTTTAAATTGAATTCCTTCCTTACATTATCAGGAGCAATAGATGTTTGACCATTTATAGTTAAAGAAATAAATAAAAACAGGTAAAAGAAAAATAAAATATGCGTTTTCATATGTTTACTATTTTAGAATATAAATTACAATGTGAATCAGTAAATATTATTTATTCGGCTTTTCATCACCTTTATTTTCAGGTTTAGAATTTTGTCTTGGTTGTTGTTGTTGTTGTTGTTGTTTGATTTCACTACTGTTGACAGGATTTTGTTTTGTTTGTTGTTGAGGTTGTTTATTTATTCCACTATTATTGCCAGAGTTTTGTTTTGGTTGTTGTTGTGTTTTTTTGATTTCACTACTGTTGACAGGATTTAGTTTTGGTTGTTGTTGAGGTTGTTTATTTATTCCACTATTATTGCCAGGATTTTGTTTTGGTTGTTGTTGTGTTTTTTTGATTTCACCACTATTATTGGTAGGAATTTGTTTTGGTTGTGATGTCTTAGACGGACTTATCACTTTAGCTGGAACAGGTTTTACACCTGCAGCATTTTTATCCACTTTCGGACGATAAATATTCAGTTTATCCTTAGTTACAGATTGTCCTGGTTTATTATTGGATTCAACTTTAACGGTACTAAACGTTCTTCCTGAATGTTTATGTGCTTCCTTTACATTCGGTCCTCCCACATTATTTATAATAGTTGAGTTTTTGATAATTGTTATATTGTTTGTTTTCTGTACATAATATTTATGAATATCATGTCTTCCGAAATTTCCGTATGTAACAAAATGCCACCTGTTATAATCTGTATAATAATCATTGCTGTTTCCATATCCCATAGGTGCCCAACCGTAGTAACCGGGAGAATTTCTCCATTGTACCCAGGCCGGTCCCCATACATTATCCGGAACCCAAACCCATCTGTTACCAGGTCTATGATTCCAACGACCATAATGGAAGGGTGCCCAACCCCAAGAGTAATTTGAAACCCATGTCCAACCATAATCTGTATAAATCCAGTAACCATTAGTGGAATACGGAGAAAATCCTGTTGCATATGGACTCCAGACATACCCATAATCAGGATCATTTTCCCATTGACCATAAGGACTTAACTCATCATAAAATTTTTGGAAAGAAACGGTAACGCCTTGTGCTGATGCTGTAGTCGGAGTTATCCATGTACTTAAAGAAAGAATAATGGATATGCAGAAAATTTTAAATGTATTCATGATTTGTTTTTTAAAAGAAGACAAATCAAAGTTGGTAAGGTTTCAACAGAAGATGTTGTATAATCGACGTAATAAGTTATACGATTCACACCTTATCAAATCAGTATAATTTTTATTTTACATGCTAAAATCCATTAAATTTGTCTGTTTTTTAAATTTCTATTAATGCTAAATTTTGGATATCTAAATATTCCTTTCCTAAATTCGATTAAATAAATCATACTTCATACCTTAGTATTTATTCTATGAACAATAACGATATTCTTAAAAAACTACGAGTTGCTCTTCATTTAAGAGATGATGAAATAGTTGATATTTTGAAATTAGTAGACTTTAATGTTTCAAAAAGTGAATTAGGTGCATTCTTTCGTAAAGATGACCATCCATTGTACAAAGAATGTGGAGATCAGATATTACGCAATTTTCTCAATGGATTAATCATTCATTTAAGAGGAAAAAGAGAAGAGAAAAAATAATTACTTTTTTAAAACCTAAACAGATAACTCGAAATGTCAAAAGAGAAATAAAACTTTTTCCTACATTTGTAAAAATAAAATTCAAAAATTAAATGTTATTACATCCACGCAACTCCAGTTTCTCTCATCTCGACGATGAATCAAAGCAAATTATGTTTGAAACCATAGCCTTTTTTGAAAATAAAGGAAAAGAAAAGCTAATGGAAGACGATCGAAACTTTGTATGGTACGCAGATTTTTTAGATTTTGTAAAAGAAAAAAAAATATTTGCTAAACTAATGACGCCATCAGGATATGGAATAAAAGAATCACGTTGGGACACATCTCGAATAGCAGCATTTACAGAAATACTTGGCTTTTATGGCTTATGTTATTGGTATACTTATCAGGTATCATCTTTAGGTTTAGGACCGGTTTGGATGAGTGCTAATGAAGCCGTCAAAAACAAAGCAGCAGGCATGCTGGAAGACGGACAAATTTTTGCGTTTGGCTTATCAGAAAAAGAACATGGTGCAGATATTTATTCAAGTGATATGATAGTGACTGCAAAAGGTGATGGATATAGTGCTACAGGTGGGAAATACTATATTGGTAACGGTAATAAAGCAGGAATCGTTTCTGTTTTTGGTAAAATGGCAGATACCAACGAATATGTATTCTTCGCTGTTGATTCACAACATCAAAATTATAAATTAATTAAAAATGTAGTCAACAGTCAATCGTATGTTTCTGAGTTTCGTTTAGAAGAATATCCATTAACAAAAGAAGATATTTTATTTACTGGACCAGATGCTTGGGACGGCGCATTGAACACCATCAATATTAATAAATACAACTTAGGCTGGGGCTCCATTGGCATGAGTACACATGCGTTATATGAAGCCATTCATCACGCATCGCACAGAAATTTGTATGGAAAATTTGTAACCGATTTTCCACACATACGCGAGTTATTTATTAAAGCATATACTCGTTTAGTTGCCATGAAATTATTTACGTTACGTGCCACTGATTATATGCGCACAGCTTCGGCAGAAGATAGACGTTATTTATTATTCAATCCGATGGTGAAAATGAAAGTAACTACCGAAGGTGAATATGTAGTGAATGATTTATGGGACGTGATGGCTGCCAAAGGTTTTGAAAAAGATATGTACTTTAATATGGCAGCAAGAGATATTCGTGCATTGCCAAAATTGGAAGGAACAGTAACGGTAAACATGGCTTTGGTTATCAAATTTATGCCTAACTATTTTTTCAATCCAGCTGTGTTTCCTGAAATACCAACCGTGAACGATTCAAAAAACGACAGTTTCTTATTTAATCAAGGACCTACAAAAGGGTTAGGAAAAATACAATTTCACGATTATAATAAAATCTATTCAACAGTAAATCTACCTAATGTAAATATTTTTAAAGAGCAAATTGCTATATTTCGTGAAGCATTGATGATGGCTGGTCCAGATGCTGCTCAACAAAAAGATTTAGATATCCTACTCAAAATTGGCGAGTTATTTACATTAGTGGTTTATGGACAATTGATTTTAGAAAATGCATCTTTAATGAATATTAATGATGACATGACCGATCAGATTTTTGATTTATTGATTAGAGATTTCTCAAAATTTGCATTAGAAATTTATGGCAAACCGTCAACATCTGAAAAGCAAATGGAATACTTTATGAAAATGATTCGAAAGCCAAATCCAAATGCGGAAAGATCTGAAAGAATATGGAATGAAGTAATTGCATTGAAAGATTCTTATAAAATGAACCCATAGTCAATATAGCTTGGATGTATTTTATTCTGCTACGACCTCGCATTGTACTGTCATATTTGTACAGAGAGTTTGACCATAGTAAACTAATACCGCTGCCTCCGAAGCATCTTTTCCATGGGCTATTTTAACCAAACCGTTATGGTTTGACAAATGTGTAGGGTCAAAAATTATCCATTGATTGCCAATATAAGCTTCAAAACAAGCATGAATATCAGGTGGAATTAAATTAGAAGCATAACAGGTTAAATAACGAGCAGGTATATCCAAGGCTCTGCATAATGCAATTCCTACATGAGCAAAGTCTTTACAAACACCTTGTCTACTGATAATCGTATCACAGGCCGAAGTATTTGAATTGGTAATGCCACCAGCATATTCTACTGCATTAAATATCCATTCATTGATGGCTTTTGCTTTTGCAAATTCATTTTGTAAATGGCCAAATTCAGTATTAGCAAATTTCATCAGTTTGTCAGATTCGCAGTGTCTACTAGGAGAAATATAAGGTAATACCTCATGGTCTATTTGTATAAGTGGAGTTGAATATAAGAGGACGCTTTCATCAATTATATTTTCTTGTACCTCAACTATGGCATTATAAGTAATGGTAAAAACACCATAGTTAACCTGCAATTTTATGAATCTTGTTTCAGAATCTTTTAATGTAAATTCTTCAAATATAAGTGGTGGTGAGATTGTAATAGATTCATGCATAATATTTTGATGAGTACCTTTAGAAGCAAGTATATTAAAAAAGTAGGTAGTAGGTGCAAACACCTCATACGATAACTCACTAAAAATTTTAAACTTCATGAAGTGAAGATAGTGATAATATCAACGTGTAGATTTTCTCAAATAAATAAAAATAGTATACTGGAAAAAAATAATAAAAATATCAAATTATTTAAATACTATTTATTGGAAATGCATTCCCAAACATTAAAATTGGAATATGTAAAGTGTGTCCACTTCATCTGCCGAAATCCAATTTTTCCATCAGTCAATATTTTTCCAAATTTTTGACCATCATCTTGCCAGTCAATTGTTATACGGTTATCTATAAAGAGTTGTATATGTCCTTTATATTTTAATAGTTTAATTTTGTGTAGATCTAAGGATTTAATTGGAATGCCAGGATATTGCGATTGTATTAAATGAAACCCACTATTTTTTCTAAGGTGTGCAGTTTCACGGCCAGGATGATCTTTACTATTAGAATAATAGGAAATGTGATAGTTGTTAATGGCGCCGTTAGTATAGTTTTTAAACGTACCGTTTCGCTTTGGAAGAAATGTAGAAAAAATATCTTCATTATTCAAACCTTTACTTGCAAAGAATACAATACACAAACCTACTTCGGTATGCAAGTTTTGCACTTCCCATTCTGCAATAAAATCTTCAGGAAAATCTATAGGACACCAATATACATGATGTCCTTCTTCACTGGGAGAATACATGTATAATTTATTGTCTTTTAATTCAATCTTTCCGAAACCTTCCATTATCCATCCGGCCGTATCCCTTTCAATTGCAAGTGGATTTGAATACAATAGATTTCCTTTTTCATAAACCTGAGCAGTGCAATTAATGCAACTTAGCAGGAAAAAAATAACAAAAATATTTCTTGAAAATTGATTAAAAATAATTAACTGTCCAACTCGATTTAGCATAGGTTCATTTTTTTGTATAAAAGTAAGCATTATATGTAAATGGTTTATTAAAGCCAATCAAAAAAAAGTTCTTTTTTACAATAATAGAATACGTAATAAACACGTATAAAAAGGACGTTGTTTATAATATTTGCATTGCATATTGTAAAACCTTTGGATAAATATATTGATAATATTGTTGACAACAAAAAATAAAAATTTGAATCAATAAGTTGACAAATTAACTAATAGTACTATGTTTGTAACACGTTATTTGAATGCGGAAAAAGTGAGAGAAGTGGAAGAACTAAGCACGATAACACGTGTGAAACTTTCAGCTGTGGAATGATGTCAAAGTTATTTTTTCAGACACAAAAGGCACAAAATAAAAGAAAGTAAGTAGAATAAGTTTCTGTAAAAAGGATGAAACTACCGAATTGGAAGACAAGGTTTTAATCGACTTTATCTTTTTTTTGTCATAAAAGGATGAAAATTTATAAGTAGCATTGCTCAATTTGTATTTTATGAAATACGACAAAAGAAACATTTCCCTGGATTTTTTAATTTTCTATTTACCGTCTATAAGGATTCTTTAAATTTCTTTGTTAAGATTTGTTGTTTCAATTCTTTTTATTCAGTTTTTGATTTTGCTTTTACAAGCCCTAACAACTTGCCTAATAAGGCTATTACAGGAAATATAAATTGTTGAATAATTACTGGGAAATCTTTAAGGTAATATTCACCTCTAATCTGCCATAAAATATAACAAGCATCAAAAGATGAAGGGGCTTTTGAATTTTTTCGATTACTAGATTTGAACATCTCAGTAAGCAGATATTCTATGCTTAAAGCGGGCGTAAAAACCGTCTTTAATTTTATTTCTTTACCATCAACAGAATAGAACGTGTGAAATGTGTTTGCTGGAACAATAAATGATTGTCCAGGTAAAAGAACAATTTTTTTGTCTCTACAGACAAGTCCAAGTTTGCCCTCAATTGCTTCAAAATATTCTGCCTGTAAAACATGTTTATGGATTGGAGGTCCTTCACCACCTGCAGGAAGTGTTACAACTGTTTCAACAAATTTTCCATTAGTTTCATTAGTTGACTTGATAAAAGTGATGGTTTCTCCTGTTGACTTAAGTTCAATTTTTTTACTCATTTTACTTGTCGTTTGATAAAATTAAAATGTAAAAGCTTTAATACCTTAATTTCCAGAAAAATACTTTTAGCATTCAAATATAAAAAAAATCTGGATTGCATTGACACCAAACAATTCTTTCTTTTAAATCTTAATTACAGTTTTACACCATTAATTCTCCATTCGCATTTGTAGTGAGGATTTCACTCATGTAATCAAAAAATGGACGAACAGATTTGAATATTTTGTTGGCTTCTTTAATAAAGTCTGGTGAAAGTACTTCTTTGTCTGTAAAATTATGTCGAAGGATAAATTGTTTATGACGAATCAGTTCAATAGCAGCATGGTTGATGTCAAATCCTCTTGGTGAAGTAGCAACAATTTCACCTTTTAGTGTACCAAAATTTGATTTGATATTTTTAGCATTTAAGATTTTATACCATTTTATATAATTCCATTCAATATCCTGTCTGATTAATTTTAAATCTTCAGGATTAGGAGAAAAGAATCCGCAAGCCAGATAATTGTTACCAGGTTTTAGGTGCAAATAATAACCGCCTCTCCTATATTTTGTTGCTCTGCTAAGGCTAAAAGCAAATCTCGGATTATAAGGCGCTTTATCTTTACTAAACCGCACATCATTGTAAATGCGATACAAACTTTTTTTGCCAGATTCATTGACCATCGTATCATGTTTATTCATTTCAAAAATAAGCTGGTCTATCCAATCTGTCATATTATTTTGTGCTTTTAAAAATGAATCTTTGTGATTGGCAAACCATTCTCTGTTATTATTTTCAGAAACTCCTTTTAGGAATTTATAAGTCGATAAATGTATAATTGCTGATTTCATAAATTTATTTAGTAAGCTTTCGGTCCTGCAAAATGAAATACAATGCACCAGATCCGAACAAACCATTAATGACAGTATCTACATAATCCATTGTGCCAGGCTCACCCAACAGGGTTTTGATATCAAGGTAAAAGCAAAGTAATGCAGAGACCGATATAAATGAAAGGATAGCTGTTCTGGCTATTGATTTATCTGATTTTCGAGCTACACCACACATGACACCTTCCGCAAAAAATAAAGTGCCCATAAACTGGAGCATGGTATTACTTAAAGAAGTAGTGAAGGCACCGAATCCATAGAAATTCGCTGCGTGTTGAGGTGCAAGGAAATACCAAAATCCATAGATGAGGTTTATGACCATAGCGAGTGTGAAAAAGTTTTTGATGTCCATGGTTATGTTTTTAATAGTAAATGTAAAACTAAATATTTAAGTTACTCAAATAAGCAATTGCCATCCTCAACTGCCCGAAACTGAACCTGTCTCCAAAATACTGTTTTATCATAGAAAGTTGTGTGGTGGATAGTTTATCTATGATACTTTTAATTTCTGCCAATTCTTCTTCTTTCAAAAAATCAGCAATTGCCACTTCACCACTCGGAATAAACGAAGCCAAATGACCTTCAATAGTAGTCACCGCCATTGCTCTTTCTTTTGCAATATCATCTATCGTTTTTCCATCTTTATACAATCTTAAACTTTCTCGATGTGATTCACCTTTTTGTGGTTTCTCTTTTAGTTTCTCGCTTAAAAATTTGTCGGCATTGTAAAAAGATGAACCTTCATAAAAAGCAGTATCGCCGAATTGTAATTTCTCTATTTGTTTCAGCTTTGAAATCAATGCCTGTTCTACTTCATCTGCTTTTTTCAGAAAGCCACGCACACCTTTTTTATTTTGAATAGAAACTATATATAAATGTAAAGGTTGTATAATTTCTTTCGCCAATTTTTCGCCAAAATAATGAATGGACTTTAGAACACGCAGTTGTAATAAAGTTTGATTTTCTGATTTATCAATATGGTCTAAAATTACCTGTAACTGAACAGAAAAAGTGGCAGCTATTTGTTTAAGCTCCTGCATATTCTTTTCCAGTGATTTTAAAAGAGAAACGATATTTTCTTTTTCAGGAATTTTCTTCTCTTGTACAAAGTCTGTAAACTCGCCAAGCAAATCTACTGTTTTATTCCAGTCAAATGCTTTAATTAATTGAGCTTTTGCATATTCTATTTTTTGAAATGGTAGTTGTTGTTGTAAATCTTGTTCACTAGATAAATAGTTTTCTGTAAAGTCCACAATTCTTGCATCACTCATAATTGCATTTTGTGAAATGCGTGTCATTAAAAATAATCCATTTAAATTCGTACATCTGCTGAGTGCAACATAAACTTGACCGGCAGCAAAGGCATATCCAGCATCAATTACTGCCTTTTCAAATGTCAATCCTTGGCTTTTATGTATTGTAATTGCCCATGCTAATTTTAATGGATATTGAGTAAAACTTCCTATTGTATCTTCTTCAATTTTATCGGTGGTAATGTTATAATTATATCGAATATTTTCCCAAGTTTCTTTTTCTACTTTAAACTCTGTTTCATCTTCAAAAAACTGGACAATGATATCCTCTTTTGTGATTTTTTTAATAGTTGCTAATTTTCCATTGTAATATTTTTTTTCTGGCCTGCTATCATTTTTAATAAACATAACTTGCGCACCAATTTTCAATTGTAATTTCATTTCAGTAGGTAAGGCATTCTCATTAAAATCACCTGATATATCTGCCGTAAATTCATTCAAATCGCCATCTAGTTTTTGTAGTTGTGCCTGATTTATCCTATCTACTTTTACATTGTGAGTAGAGAGCGTTATATAATCTTCCAGCTCGGTGAGCATTTCCGGTTGATGCCTCTCATTTAATAAATAAAAATCATCTTCTGTCATTTCATTATTACGAACTTTATTTAATAAGCGAATAAATTTTTCTTCACTTTGTCTGTAAATTTTTGTAAATTCTATATTCAAGAAATTACTTTCTTTAATAACCAACGCACTGAAGAAAAAAGGTGTGTCGTAATAGTCTTTCAATACGTTCCATTCATCATCTTTAATAACTGGCGGCAGTTGAAATAGATCTCCAATAAATAATACTTGCACACCACCAAAAGCATCATTTTGGTTTTTTCGTACCGTGCGCAAAATAGTATCAATACAATCCAAGGTATCACAACGCAACATACTTACTTCGTCAATAATCAACAATTCAAGTTCTTTAAGCAGCTCAATTTTTGCTTTGCTGAATTTAAAATTTTCAAAAATGGTATTGATATTAGAAAAATTAGCAGAAACGCGTTGCTTCGTAGGTATAAATGCATTAAATGGCAATTGAAAAAGAGAATGCAACGTCATTCCACCAGCATTTATAGCTGCAACGCCAGTTGGTGCACCAACTACCGTATTTTTCAAAGTATTATGTTGTATTGATTTTAAAAAAGTGGTTTTCCCTGTTCCAGCCTTTCCAGTAACAAACACATTAGCAAAGGTTTTTAATACAAATTCCTTCGCAAGTTCTGGTGCATCATCAATATTTTCCATTTTTATCATAAGGACAAAATTAATCGTTTAAAATACTTTTTACTATTTAGATGCTATTTTCGATCAAATTCCATAATTCATCTCATTTTTAATAAAAAATGATAATAGCATTCTTGTGAAAGTAAATAACTGAATTTAGAAATCGACAAACTATAAATGTGATTAAGAAATCGTCAATATTGATCGTGTTTTCAAGTGTATTGTAATTTTTTTATTTGTCTTATTTAACTTTCTTTCATTGACTTACTAAAAAAACGATGTTATTTTATTTAAAATCAAGAGGATCTGAATAATATCTTAACCTAAAAGTGTTATTAACATTTACCATTACGTGATAAAAATCATCTCCTTTTTTTGAAACTTAATACTATATTTGCGTGTTGTAAAAATGATGATACTTTCAGGAAGTCAAATATTGGTTTTTTTACCTGTCGC
>JANNVS010000368.1:0-2697 GCA_031414515.1 Sphingobacteriales bacterium
TGCATTATTTCTGGAAGAAACTGTCTGGACACGTGCTGTATTATCTATATGTACCACTTCAGGAAGTTCTTTTTGAGTGATTTCTTTACAATCAACCGTTACATTCATAAATGGAATTTTTGATAAAGAAGACGAGAAATAGACTGCAAAATCTTCTTCTAAAATACTTGGACAAAACGGACGAAAATCTTCACGATGTTTAATCAATTGATTGATTTTTACTTTCATACCTTTTATGGCTGGATTACCTAAAATACTGCGATTGCCTAATGCACGTGCACCTATTTCAGAGCCACCCTGAAACCAACCGATAATTTTTCCCTGAGCAATATAGTGTGCTGCCTTTTTAGTAGTATTTTCTATAATTTGATAAGTAATTTTATTTTGTTGTAATACACTTTCAATTTCAGCAGTCGAGTATTTCCTGCCAGTATAAGCAGAAAAATCAGCGCGTTTTGGCGTACTGATATTTTCCAATCCAGCCAGAAAAGCATTGCCTATACTAATACCTTGATCACCAGCAAATGGAGGAACAAAAAAGTTTTCTAGGGTACAATTTTTCAGAATTTTTTGATTGAGTACACAGTTCATTGCAACACCACCAGCAAGGCAAATATTTTTTAGTCCAGTTTCTTTAAGCCAATAATTCAACCATTTACAAACTACCTTTTCTAACTGAAGTTGAGCAGATGCCGCTAAGTCTTTTTGGAAAGAAGTATTTCTAATAGAAAATGAAGTTGAAATATTTAGTTTATCTTGTAATTGCTGATTGTATAATGGAATTTGTTTATTTGGAAAAGATTGTCCTTGTGCAATTGGATAAATGTAATCCTGATTCAGATTGTAGTTTCCATCATCATCGTTTGATAATAAGAAATCTAAATCAAATGCATTTGGATTGCCGTATGGAGCCAAACCCATTAATTTATATTCGTCAGCATCTCTGTTAAATCCTGCTAATTGTGTAATACAAGAATAAAAAGTTCCAAAACTATTGGGTCGTTGCCAATTTTTCAGCAATTTTAATTTTCCATTTTTTCCAATCATTAATTGGGAAGAAATGCCATCACCTGAATTGTCCAAAGTAACTGCTAATGCTTCGTCAAGGCCAGATATATAATAGGAACTTGCTGCGTGTGCATCATGATGATGGAAGCGTTTTATTGTTGGACAATATCCAAAGTGATGTAAGAAAAAGCTACGGATATCGTTTTCAATTTTTTCTTGCCAAGAGCTACCGTGAAATGCAATTATTTCAACATCAATCATCGAAATATTTCCGATGGATAATACCTCTTGGATGGATTTTAATGGGAAAAAGCCAGTTGAAAACTTAATTTTATTGAGTCGTTCTTCTTCAACGGCAGCTATTATCTTTCCATCATTGTATAAGCAAGCACATGGGTCTTGATAACCACCGCCGAATCCTCCGTTAATTCCTAGTATATACATTACTTTCCAAATTTAAAATATTTATAGTACGTAATTTTAGGAATCAGGTGAAACTGACTTAAAATATAAATGGGTAATCTCATCCATCTGATTATATTATAAGATGTTTTATAATCACGAAATGTTTTTACAGGTAATTGAACATAACTGTCAAATTCTGCCTGACTTAAGGCCAACCTTTTAATACATAAATCAATGACCTTTGGATCCTCAATAGAATATACGCCATGTTTTCTTTTTAGTGCGATATCTCTATCTAACTGACCAGAACGAACCATTCCTGAATCGCTGTTCATATTCATATCAATATTGAACTTAACACGATGGATATACTTGATTAAA
Organism: Sphingobacteriales bacterium; assembly: GCA_031414515.1. Taxonomy (GTDB): domain Bacteria; phylum Bacteroidota; class Bacteroidia; order Chitinophagales; family JADIYW01; genus JADJSS01. The sequence goes on from JANNVS010000368.1 coordinate 1,795, forward strand.
CTATGATACAAATCATCAAAATAATGTGCTCCAGGATAAACCCAGCCTAACTCTTTCTCTATTATGGCTTGCCCATCTTTGCGTATATATGGAAAATAATAAAAAGGAGTGTAGGTTTTGATTCCTTTTAAAACAGAATAATAAAATAATTCTTTTACTCCAAAATTAAAACCAGCATCGTTAGGTTTCCATTTGCGCAATTCAACAGTACCAAATTCCTTTTGAACATTTCGTAAATAATCACCGTCAAAAAATGCCCACGATAAAGGTTTAATTCCTTCTGTTCTGAAGGATTGACCAATCAAAATATGTTTAATATTTTCTTTATTTGCAACTGAATAGATACTAGAAGCAATGCCAATATCTGTTCCAAGGTTTAAATCAGGTGTGGAAGCTTTTATAAAGCTGATTTTTAAGTCCTTTGCTTCACGCCAGTCAGATGTAATGGTTATTAATTTAACACCTAATTTTTCTACAGCATTCAACATATTTTCGCCAGCAATTGGATTGTCGAAACCATCATTAAAATGAACAGCTAAGATTCTGAGTTTCCATATTTTCACACAGCACCAAAGTAAATATGTACTGTCACGTCCACCACTTATTCCAACTACACAATCATATGATTTATTCTTTCCGTCTTTTTTAATTTTTGTAAATAAGGTATGAAGAAATTGTTGACCACGTTCATCATTTGGAAAAATTCTTGTCAGTTCTTCGTGTGCATGGCAAAAATTACATATACCTTGATTGTCAAATTCAATTCCAGGCACAGTCGTATCCTGGACACAACGGCTACATTCACTATATTTTTTTTCTGTAGTATTCATGCGAAAATTCAAACAAACATATAAAAAATTAACCACATAAAAATATAGATTTTTAAATATAGACTTGAGGTTC
>JANNVS010000369.1:0-1560 GCA_031414515.1 Sphingobacteriales bacterium
AAGCAGCCGATGCTATTGAATTAAATTACAAGCAAATAAAAGTTGATGGAAATTTTCAATTAGATATTGAAGATTTGAAAAAAAACATTTCTACAGATACTATTTTAATTGTTGCATCTGCACCATCGTATCCACAAGGAATGATTGACCCAATTGAAGACATAGCTAAATTGGCAAAACAACATAAATGTTTGTTTCATGTAGATGCTTGTGTTGGTGGTTTTATTTTACCATTTCTGAAAATGGAAAATATTGATTTACCAAAATTTGATTTTGAAATTGATGGTGTTACGTCTATGTCGGCTGATGTACATAAATATGGTTATGCAGCAAAAGGTGCATCTGTTGTTTTATATAAAAATGCGGACTTGCGCAAAGGACAATTTTACGTAAAAACAAATTGGTCTGGTGGCATTTACGGGTCACCTTCTTTTATGGGTACACGTGGTGGTGGACCAATTGCTTCTGCGTGGACCGCACTTCATCATATTGGTGAAGATGGTTACAGAAGAATGGCAAGAGAAACGTATGAAGAAACTATGTTTATCAAAAAAACTATTGAAGAAGAAATTAGAGAATTAAAAATTTTAGGAAATCCGTTAGCAACTTTGTTTGCATTTTCTTCTGATGTAGTTGATGTATATGAAGTTGCTGATGAATTAGCAGAATTTGGTTGGACTATAAATCGACAACAATTGCCACATAGTTTGCATGTTTTATTAAATTATATTCATGTTGGCAAAGGCGAATTATTTATTCATGATTTAAAAACTGCGGTAAAGAAAGCAAAACAATTTTCATTGTTGCATTTAAAAAATAATATCCAGTTAAGTGCTGTAAAGAATTTGAAAAAACTATTGAATGAAAAACAATTTTCCACGTTAACGAAACAATTCTCAGGTGGTGAAGAAAATGGCAGTAAGCGCAAAGCTGCGATGTATGGAATGATGAGTGAATTATCAGGAAGTGGATCGTTGAATGATTTAGTGCTGGATCATTTGGATAAATTGTATAAATCTGATGAGAAAAAAGTTTAGTTTTGTAGAAACTATTTTTGAATGAAAAAACACATTCCTAATTCACTTACGCTATTGAATTTATTTTCCGGTTGTTGTGGTATTGTTGCCTGTTTGCAAGATCAATATTCTTTAGTTCCAATATTTATTGCTGTTTCTTTAGTAGCTGATTTCTTAGATGGTTTTGTTGCACGTGCTTTAAACGTAAAATCTGAATTAGGCGGACAACTAGATTCATTAGCTGACATGGTAACGTTTGGTGTGTTGCCAGGAATGATGTTGTTTAGCATTATTAATGCTAAATTAATGTTATTAACGGATATTCCTAATACAACAATAGCAAAAGTTTTTACACAAAATCAATTGCCACTTTTAGGTTTTATTTATTCTGTGTTTGCGTGTTTGCGTTTGGCAAAATTTAATATCGATACCAGACAAACAGAAAATTTTATTGGACTGAACACGCCATCAGGTGCTATTTTTGTTTTAGGTTTTTATATGCAATTTTTTACTGATTGGAATCTTCGTGACAATTGGAATTTTA
>JANNVS010000370.1:0-2113 GCA_031414515.1 Sphingobacteriales bacterium
GATTATTTGGAAGGTAAGAATAATACTTATATTAAAGGGAATTTTCAATCTGCAAAATATTTTGAATCTATTGCAAATAACCTCAAAAATGATTTTAAATTTACTAAAGATCTTGACACTAGAAATTTAGAAATTAAATTAGCTATAGAATGCTCAAACTCAGTTTCATTACACATAAGAAGAGGAGATTATATTAATTTAAAACAGAATAGTAATAAATTTACTCAAATTTCTTTGTCTTATTATTTACAAGCTATGAAGTTGATTTCTTCAAAGGTTGATAATCCAGTTTTCTATATATTTTCTGACGATATTCCATGGGTAAAAGAAAATTTATTTACTGAATTACTAATTCATTTTATTGAAAATAATAGTATTTCAGAAACAAGTTATATAGACATGCAATTAATGTCATTGTGTAAGCATAATATTATTTGTAATAGCACTTTTAGTTGGTGGGCGGCATGGTTGAATAGTAATCCAGAAAAATTAGTCGTTTCTCCAGCTGAATGGTTTAAGGATTCTACTATTAATTCAAAAGATATCTATCCATCAGATTGGATAATAATGTAATTTAGCACAATAAAATCTTAATATGGCAATGAAGCAACCAATAAAGCCGTCAGCATCAAATGCAAAACAGTCAAATGTTTCCGCACAAAGGAAAATAAATTCTACATCCTCTGACTTTAATTTATCCAATAAAATATTGATACCAGTAATAATGTTATTATTTATAACATTAGCATTTATTTATTGTAAGCCTCTAATTCAAGGCATGCAATTATCTACACACGATAGTAATCAATACATTGCTATAAGTAAAGAAGGTGCAGATTTTAAAACGGCAACTGGTCATGTTCCTTTATGGTCATCACGAATGTTTGGTGGAATGCCAGCTTATTTGATGGGCGGTTATGAATATCCTAAATTTTATGAATATTTTCCACGTGCTCTTATTTATAAGATTATTTTGTTTGTTCCTGATCCAGCAATGGGTATTTTATTATTATTAATATGCTCTTTCATTGGATTATATGTTTTGATTCGAAACCCAATATTAGCGTTACTAGGTGCAATTTCAATTGGTTTCTGCACGGCAAATTTTATTAGTTTAGATGCAGGACATATTACAAAAATAAATACTATTGGTAAATTCCTGCCAATGTTTGCTGGAATTTTTCTTTTATATAATAAGAAATACATTTGGGGTGTTTTATTGTCTATTATATTTATTAATGAAAGTTTTTCTGCTGGACATATTCAGATTACCTATTACAGTCTTTTATTAATTGGCATCTATATTTTAATTCAATCTGTTCAGGGATTTTTAAAAGGTGAAGTAAAACATATTTTAATTGCAAGTTCATTATTTATTGGAATATTAGGTATTGTAGGTATGATGAATTTTTATAATTATTTTGTTAATGACTTTTCAAAAGAAACAACACGTGGAAGCACGATATTAAATGAAGCAAAAGTGAATCCTTCCGTTGGTATTAAGAATATAGAATCAAAAACAATTGAAAAAGGAGTTGGATTTGACTACGCTACAAATTGGAGTTTTGGGTTTGAAGAATTAGGAAGTTTGTTAGTACCTAATTTTGTTGGAGGTTCATCTGGTGCTAGTCTCGATGAAAATTCTAATGTATATAAAGCATTATCTTCTAAAGGTGTTCCACCACAACAGGCATCACAGTTTGTCCAACGCATGCCATTGTATTGGGGAAGTGAACCCTTTGTGCAAGGTCCAATATATCTTGGTGTCATTGTTGTTTTCTTATTTATTTTTGGTCTATTTGCTTATAATGGCAATCTTAAGTGGTGGATAGTTGGCAGCATAATATTGTCAATTTTAATTGCATTAGGTAAGAACTTTGAACCATTCTATAGGCTTTTATATAATATAGTTCCTATGTTTAATAAATTTCGTGCACCAACTATGATCTTAGCATTAACACAAATCTTAATGGTAATGATTGGTGTATTAGGATTAAAGGATTTCTTTGATGAAAGTACTTCAACTAAAGAGAGTAGATTAAAATCATTAAAATTTTCAACAGGAATCATTGGTGGTTTATTGGTATTTTTTATTGTCTTAGGTAGTGTATTT
>JANNVS010000371.1:0-1665 GCA_031414515.1 Sphingobacteriales bacterium
TGAAAAAATTACTATTTATTCTCACAATAAGCTTCGTAATTAGTTGTGGAAAAGATGAAACACCAGCAACAGTTAATTGTAAGCTATCAAAAACTGTTACCGTTCGCAGCTCTTACACAGATACCTCAGTATATAGTTATACTGGCGAAGACTATACTTCTGTAACTAAGTATTCAAATACTGCAACTATATATTCAAGAAAATACATAAAAAGTGGTGGACAATATACAATTGAATTTTTTACAGATAATGTAAAATCTCACGAAGGATTTGGAACATTAACGGCTCAAGGGAAATTTGATACCAGCAGAATTACTAATGTTACTACTACTCTATTCAATAATAGAGATAAAAACTATTACGATGTTAATGGTACAAAAATAAGATCAATATCTAATTACAACAGTTATATAAATGATGTAAAATACCATTTCATAGCAGGAAATTATAGTTATTGGATTTATGATATTTTCTATCCACTTGATCCACCAAGCAACAGAAAAGATTCTGTAGTTTTTGAATATTATTTAGATAAACCAAAAGTGGCAGAAAAATTTGCCTTTGAAAGTAAATACGGAAATCCAGAGAAAAACTTAGTGAAAAAACGACTTACTTATAATTTGTTAAATGCAAATATATTAACAAGAACATTAGAATATCAATATCTTACTGATGCAGATGGTTTAATAACTCGTGAAATAGTGGTTTCTAGAAATCAACCAGGCAATGTATTTTCTTACACAGATACAATTTATTACGAATATATTTGTGATTAACTAAGTGCTATTTTATAAGCAACCAAACATCTGTCGCGCGCAAAGCCATGTTCTACTATAGGTTTCGGATATTCAAAACTATCCAATTCTGGAATCCATTTTCTGATGTATTTTAATTCTGCATCAAACTTTAATGTTTGCAAATATGGATTGAAAACTCTGAAGTAAGGTGCAGCATCTACACCAGTTCCGGCTGCCCATTGCCAGCCACCATTGTTTGCCGACAAATCATAGTCTAATAATTTTTTAGCGAAATACGCTTCACCTAAACGCCAATCTATTAGCAAATGCTTAGTAAGGAAAGATGCAACAATCATACGAACTCTGTTATGCATAAAACCTGTCGAATTCAATTCGCGCATGCCTGCATCTACAATCGGATAACCAGTTTTTCCATCGCACCAGGCATTGTATTCATCTTCATTATTGCGCCATTTTATTTTGTCATACTTTTCATTAAATGAAGTAGTGACTACTTTTGGAAAATGATGCAATATCATCATGTAAAAATCGCGCCAGATTAATTCATTCAAATACTTCTCTCCTTTTGTAGCAATACTTTGTCGCACCAACTCACGAATTGAAATAGTACCGAAACGCAAATGCACACTGATACGTGAAGTGCCACGTAAGCTTGGAATATCACGTGTTTCGATATAATTCTGTATTAAATCATTCTGTACATTTCGTTCAGGAAAATCAATTTCAGTGTTAGAAAATTCCATTTCTTTTAATGAAATAAGTTTAGATATTTTATCTGCTTTAAGAAAATTTGAAAAATGTTTTTCTGTTGGATATGACTTTAAATAAAAATCATTGAGTTTTAATTTCCATTTTTTACTGTATGGTGTATAAACAGTATAAGGCTTTTCGTCGTCTTTTGTTACTT
>JANNVS010000372.1:0-1522 GCA_031414515.1 Sphingobacteriales bacterium
CGTTTTTCTGTAAACAAAGCAGGCGAAGTTCGCTTCGCATTGTCAGCAATTAAAGGCGTTGGTGAAGCAGCCGTTACTGATATTTTATTAGAAAGAGAAAAAGGTCACTTCAAAAATATATTTGATTTAACAAAGCGTGTAAATTCTCGTTCTGTCAATAAAAAGAATATAGAATCTTTAGCACAAGCAGGTGCGTTCGATAGTTTTCCGAATGTGCATCGTGCACAATATTTTCATGTCTATAAAGACAATTCTACTTTTATTGAGTTAGCGATACGATTTGGAAATAATGTGAAAGAACAAAATTCATCTACTGCTTTTTCTTTATTTGGTGATACAGTAGATTCTGAAATTCCAGAACCTGAAATTCCACATACCAATCCTTGGCAATCTTTTGAGAAATTGCAAAAAGAAAAAGAAGTAACTGGTATTTATATTTCTGGTCATCCATTAGATGATTTTGAATTAGAAATAAGAAACTATACGAATGCTAACTTTGAAGACATTGAACGATTCAGAGATAAAGAAGTAAGTATTGCATGCATGGTTTCTACCGTGAATAAACGTATGGACAAAAACGGCAGACCATGGGCAATTGTAGTAGTAGAGGATTTAGACAGCACTATGGAATTAGCTTTCTTTAGTGAAGATTACAATAAATATATCGCCTTTTTAGAGCAAGGAAACAGACTTTTATTAAAAGGACTTTACAAACAAAGTTACCGCGATAAAGAAAAATACGAATTGAAAGTAAATCAAATGGAATTCTTGCAAGATGTATTAGAAAAATATGGCAAAGGTATGCGTTTGTTGATGCATTATAAAAACTTAGATGATAACAAAGTGGAAAAAATTTATAAAATCATTTCCAAGCATCATGGCAAAAAACTTTTTACTATTTATTTGTATGATGACAACGAACAGCCACTCACCTTTCAATCATCAAAAACAGGTGTAAAAATAAGTAAAGATTTAATTCATCAGCTTGGAGAAATTCCAAATATTGCGGTGAAGTTGATTGTGTAGAAATTTAGTTTTATACTGCACACTTATTACTTGGCTGTATGTATATGTTCTATAAGGAATATACATTTAAACTACCAGTCAGAGACTGGTAGAATCAGTACACACGAGTCGTCTTGCGGAAGACTCGTGCGAGATTGATTGTTAGTGAATTTATGGATATTCCTTTTCCAACTACATCGAGGTTTTATAAGTTTTACTCTGTAGTAATATACATGCCATATGCATATGAACTCAATACAACATCAGTAACAAGATTAGTGGGTATACCATTTTTCCAGTATTTGGCTACGAACTTTGTTCCGTTATCTTCGTAACCTGCTACATACACATCAGTTCCTACAACGCTTATGGCATTGGAAGAAGCATTTTTTAAACCATCTGTTAAACTGGTAGCAATACCGTTTTTCCATACTTTGGCTACGTACTCTGTTCCGTTATATTCTACACCTGATACATATACATCAGTTCCTACAACTCTTATGGCAGATGTATAAGC
>JANNVS010000373.1:0-2144 GCA_031414515.1 Sphingobacteriales bacterium
TTTTTTTGTTAACTTTGAAACGTTGAAACAACTGAAAAGAAATGCTTAATATAGTATTCCGCCAATTTTTAGTAACTGTAAAGTGTGTTTTAACCTACTTCATTGCTTACAGGTAGCTCTGCCTAAAGCTAGAAGGATATTTACCCTATGATTGAATGTTTTGATTTTTCAAAACATTATATTAAAACATAAAATAGAATTAAAAGACATACCCCCAATTGGTCTTAATTCGATAACTGAATTCTTTAATGATTTAAAGGCTATGCACTTTTAGTGTATCTATTATTATCATTAAAATTAAGACAAAACGAAAATATAAAGTAATGGATAATAAAAGGACATTGATAACAAATCTTACTGGAAGAACTACTCATTATCATTTAACAAATAAATTTCTAACAAATAAATAATTCTTATTTATAAATAATACAAATTTATAAAGAGAGCATAAATAGAATTAAGAATGGAATTATTAAAAAAAAGCACTATGACAAGATTTACAATGGAGAATTTTACGCTGAATGTCAGAAAGAACATCCTGCCTTTCATTTTAATATGCATTGGTGTTATGTCGCATCTTTCCTCAGGCGCACAGACAGATATCCAGCTTATCAAGACAATAAGTGATGCTACTGCCAATGAAGGGCAATCAATTGTGTATACAATAAATGTCAAAAATGTTGGAGTAAATGCTACAAGTGTTGTCATTAAAGATTTACTGCCTACTGCTGTTAATTATATTTCACATGTAGCAGCAGCTGGAACCTATAATCCTGTTACAGGAATATGGAGCGTCGGAGCGTTAAATGCAGGACAAAATAAAAATCTGACGATTACTATAACACCTAAAACAGGTACCAGCGGTACTTCAATAACCAATACAGCGCTTTATCAATCATCTTCACCAACGGATAATAATTCAGCAAATAATTCAGCATCAATTGAGGTGAATGTAAACACAGCAGCACTTTCTTTATTAAAAACGGTTAATGATGCTTCTCCTTCTATAGGACAATTATTGACTTACTCAATAAAACTAACAAATGGCGGTCCTTCATCAGTAACCAATGTGGTAATAAAAGACACGATTCCACAAGGTCTGACATTTGTGAATGTAACTTCATTGCCTCTTGGTTCATGGTCTTATGATGCACTTAGTAGAGTATTGACCTGGACTGTTCCATCTTTTACTGTTACTAATAAAACATTGGCTTATACAGCTACAGTTGATGCGGGTACAGGAGCATTTCGTATTAACAATACTGCCTTCATCAGCAATTTTGATCAGGTAGATCCAGATTTTTCAGATAATACTTCAACGGCTCTTTCTATTGTGAATGGCGCAGATGTACAATTGACAAAAACTGTAAATAAAATAGCAGCAAGTGTAGGCGATACACTAACATATACTATAGTTGTAAAGAATAATGGACCATTAGCAGCATTGAATGTTAATGTAACAGATGTATTACCTACAGGTGTTTCTTTTGTTTCTACTACAGCAACAGAAGGTACTTATATACAGGGTACAGGAATTTGGGGCTCAGCTAATAATTTGGATTTAAACAGTGGTGAGTCACAAACATTAACTATAAAAGCAAAGGTAAATGTTGGCACACTTGGTACATTGATTATAAATTCAGCCAATGTTACAGCTTCCTCTGAACAGGACGGAATAACTTCTAATAATACAGCCTCTGCATTTACAGCTATTGGAAGTGCGGATTTAGCGTTAACAAAAACTGTAAGCGGTTCTATATTAAATGCTGGAAATCCGGTATCGTATATTTTAACTTTAACAAATAATGGACCATTTCAGGCTGCAGGATTTTCTGTAAAAGATATTTTGCCTCCATCAGGATTTATTTATGGTTCTTCGGTTGCTTCTTTAGGTAGTTTTGATGCGTCTACAGGTGTTTGGAGTTTTGGAACATCGGTTATTCCGATTAATGGAAATGTAACACTGAATTTAATTGGTACCGTAGCTGCAGGTGCAGCAGGAAAAACGATTACTAATACTGCTATAGTAAGCCCTGTTCAAAGCGGTAATATATTGAGCAACGACACAGCTCGAGCATCTTTTCAGGTTCGTGGAGCAGATTTAGCCGTAACTAAAACTGTTAATAACCAATACCCGGTTGATG
>JANNVS010000374.1:0-1840 GCA_031414515.1 Sphingobacteriales bacterium
GGCAAAATAGCACCCAATTTTATTGTACAGGATACTACTGGAAAAATGCAGGTATTTCATGATTTTGTTATCAAAAATAAATATACAGTATTAGTTTTTTGGAATTCTGATTGTGGTCATTGTCAACATGAAATACCAAGATTAAAACAGCTCTCATTAGATTCATTAAAAGTATTTAATGTAGGTGTATTTGCTGTTTCTACAGAGCAAACAGATAGTTCATTTAGAGCATTTGCTGCAAAGAATTGTGCTGCTGACTGGATTACTTGTGCAGATATGCGTGGTCAAAGTGCATTCAGAAAAGAATATGACATAAAAGCTACACCAAAAGTATTTATAATTACACAAGATTATAAGATTATTGCTAAAAATATGCCATTGGATAATTTAATAGATTTTATCGAGTTTATGGATGCTTTTTCTGCAAAGAAAAATATAAAAGAAGAATAAAAACAGCTGCACAATTACCTAAATTAATATGCCATTGAATTAATCAAAATGATTAAAAAAAATAGTCGTATTTTTTTATATTTAAAATTCGACCACACCAAATTCTTTAATTCCTGTCAACTTCAAACTAATTTCCCAAAGCCTACGTGAATTCTCTGAACTAATAGCTTCCATAGATGGTATCGTAGGATTTTTTCTGTACCAATATAAACCTGTTTTCCCTTGCACTTCTGGTGACGTTGCCAAGTATATAGAAGTTTCTGCTCCTTTTTCTGGAGAAGTTAAAACGAATCCAAAATTATTCATCAGAAATTGCATTACAGGATTTCCGCTTTTACCAAAATTTGAATTGATATTACCAGGATGCAAACAATTAGATGTAATATTTGTGTTTTTTTTCAGCTGATAGGCTAATTCTTTATTGAATAAAATATTGCACAACTTCGTTAAACCATATTGAATCCAAGAGTTGAAAAATTTTTCACCTTGTAAATCATCCCAACGCATATTGGTAAATCGATGTGCTAACGAAGCAACATTTACTACACGAGAATTTTCAGCCGCTTTTAATAAATCTAATAAGTAATGTGTAATTAAGAAATAACCAAGATGATTGGTAGCAAACATCATTTCGTAACCATCTTCATTCACTTCGCGCTCACCTAAAATGGCACCTGCATTATTTATCAGCACATCAATATGATTGTATTTCATTCTAAATTCTTTCGCAAACTTTTTTATAGAAGTATGAGAACTAAAATCACAAATAAACAAATCACAATTATTCAAACCTGTTAGTGCATTTATATCTTCTTGCACGGCTTTTGCTTTTTGTTCGTTTCTGCAAACCAAAATAATCTGTGCACCCATTTTTGCAATTTCAGTTGCAGTAATTCTTCCAATTCCAGAGTTACCGCCTGTTATAACAACAATCTTATTTTTTATACTCATACAATATTTTATTTTGATTCTCTTTGTTCTACTTTTTCTCTAACATCGCTCCAATAAGAAATAAACGTTGCGCTATTTGCATACTTATCAGGTGAAATTAAAATAATCTTTTTAGGTAATTTCATTTTTATCTTTACATACACTCTGTAATTATCATTATCACCAAATGAAATTTTTTCAATGTTATTATACAACACAGAGACAGATGTTTCATTGTATAAAAACGAATTGTTTTTGAGTTGAAAATAGATGCCGTATGAATCATATTCCACATCAGCATTTATAAGTATAAATTTTCTCAAAATAAAAATACCTATTAGTACAACAGCTATGCTACCACCAAAAGAATAGATATTTAAAGTTGTATCACTGACTTGAGCAATTTGAAGCAAATACATAACCAAAAGAAAGATGGCAGCTAATGCTAATGGAATTATAA
>JANNVS010000375.1:0-22296 GCA_031414515.1 Sphingobacteriales bacterium
CCATACATCCAAAAATTATTGCTTTCATAAGGATTAACCGTTCTTCTTTACTACAAAAGTAGCAAATGTATAATTATATTTTCCTTCTAAAAAAAAATCGGGACTTGGACAATCCCAATTTGGTTCATCCACTAACTTACAATTTGGCATACTGTTTAACAATCGTTGCTTTAAATCATTTTGTACATAGAATCGTTCATCCACATCCGGCTTGAGCTCACCTAGCTTCCAACCATCTTTAAAATCACAAGTTATTACACAAACACCACCTGGTGCTAATAATCCATCTATACAATTAACAAAAGATTCATCATCAGGATCATGTTCAATTACTGAAGTTGAAAAAACAATATCATAGGTGTCTTTTTGAATATTCGGTTTAGTATAATATTCCTGAAGATAATAATTAAGCATGGGATCAATTTCTTCTACATTGTGTCCCATTCTTATCAAAGTCATCGATGCGGTATCTTCATAACTTCCTACACATAATAATTTAGGATTCTTATAATCAGACAAATAACGATATACTGTATCAAGTACAAAAGCCTGTTGTACATTTGCTTCTGGAATTTTTTTAGCCATTGTTTTTGGTACTACTTGAAATAATTTAGAAATAGCTGATTTATATAATTCTCTAGCATTATTATCTAAAATTCTATTTAATGTATTTCCTTCCGGCAAAGAAACAGCTTGATATTTTATAGACTTATCTATTGACATATCATCTTCAGTTATTTTATTTGAATTTCTTAACCAAGTAAAGGACTTATCTGGCATCGATAATAATCTATAATAAAACGACAATACTCTTCGTCCAATGCCTATCTTTGGTTTAGATGTATTTTTAACTCTAAACAAAACAGACGTTAGGATTCTTTCATATTCCCATAATAAATTAGCCTCATTCCATTCATCATAATGTTTTTGTAAAGGTTTAAATCCATTGCTGATGATGGTTTTTAAATTGGTACTAGAGACACAAATAGAAGGTGTTGTATCTAAAACATGACGAAACATAATACTGTCCGATACGGCAATAGGGATTTTAACTGCCATGGCATTTTCTATTGTACTGGATATTCCTCTGTTCTGTTTATCCTTATATAAAAACACATTACAGGTATTTTGAGCCAGAAAATCAAGTAGTGTATTCTTATCCAGAAAATCATGTGTAATTTTCAATTGAATTCCCGGTTTTTTTACCAATGACTTGCAATTGTCGGCAATTAATTTTGCCTGAATTCCTTCTTTATCACCAAAATCTGCAGAGGAAATATTCAAACGTATAGTCGCTTCGTCAAATTCATTTTGAACTAATTCTATTATGTCTTCAAATCCTTTATTATTCGTAGCAAAACCAAAACTTCCAATAGTTAGTTCATTAGAAACTTTAAATTTATTCTCATAAACAGGTATCAGTCTTCCTGTTTTATATACAAATGGATTTTTAAGTAACAGTGTTGGATCAGGTGCAATATAAAAATCAAATATCGAATTCGTCAGTCTTGAGCTAAAACCTGGCAGATACTTATTCTTGTAATTCGTTGCCTTATCTGAAACAGTCTGTGTAAATTCATGCATGATTCCAATCTGTGGAATATAAATATCTGTCAAATTATTTTTAAGCAATCTTGGAGCAATCTTAGATGCCGCCCATGGCATTACTTTAGGAATATAATTATAGACAATAGCGGTAGGTTTATTTAATTCTATTGCAGCTTGCAGTTCTGTAAATGAATCACACTCAGCGTGAATAAAATTAAATTTGGAAGATTGTTTCAAAACATTTACTATACTTAACCCAAAATCATATACTCCACATTGGGTTTTTTTATGGGTAATAAATAGGACAACATCAATCATTATAATATCTTTATTCGTTAGGAACTATTAGATAATTTACCATTGAAACAACCTCAATGAATTTATAATTAATGCTGCGTACAAATTCCACGTAATCATTAAAGGTTGTTTTAAATTCGCATTGAAATTGTTCTTCAAACTCAAAGATTATTACCGGTTTATTCTTTAATATAGTTTCTTTCGCTCCTTGCAAAGCAAACAAATCACTTCCTTGAATATCTACTTTAATAAAACTAATTCGTTCTAATATATTAAGGCTGTCAATAGTTAAAGATTCAACGGTTCTTCCTTCTGAGGCTAAGGGGTCAATTCCATAAGAACCGAAAGAATCAAAACGCTTAAAATCCGGTTTTGGAAAAATAAGTTTTACACCACTTTGATTATGAACAGCACCAAGGATAACTTCTATATTATTGCATTTATTAACCTGAACATTCTTTTGAAATATCGCACCTACATAAGGTTCTGCTTCAAAAGAATATACCTTACCACCGATTATATCCAAATACTTTGATATCAAAATTGACATCTGTCCAAAATTAGCACCTACATCCAGAAAAGCAGAATTTGGGGTGATGTATTTTTTTGCAATATTTATTATTTCTTCATCATAAATAATTCCTTTTTTAATAGAATTTACAACTAAGTCTTTTTTTAAAAAACTGGGTAGGTAATATTTCCCTGTAGGTGTATCATATAAATTTAAACCATCAATATTTTTAGAGACTCTATACTTTTCGCTTCCTTCTGAATAAAGCTTAGCAATATCATAATTAAATCTGTTTAAGATTTTTCTGATTATTCCTTTTATCATGAAGTCTTTATATTAATTTCTTATAAATATCTATCGTAGGAATAGGAAAAATAAAACCAGTTCCTTTTTCCAATGCTTCCTTTTCTCTTTCTAAAAATTCTTCTTTAAAATGCCATGGTAATACTAAATAATAATCAGGATTCATAGCTCGGCTTTCTTCTTCACTAATAATTGGGATATTCGTTCCTAAGGTATAGGCTCCATATTTATCTGGGTTTCTTTCTGCAGCATATTCAACCAACATATTATTTATTTCGCACCATTGCAATATGGTATTTCCTTTTGTTGATGCACCGTAAATATGAACCTTCTTACCTTCATTTTTTAATCTTACTAATAAATCATGTAATTCATTTTTTACTTTTTCGATCCGATATTGAAATGCCACATAAGGTTTATCTGTATCTAATTCTAAATCAAATTCCTGCTGCCTAACTTCATTCATAAATCTATGATTTTCATTAGTATAATATAAACCACTCTCTTTATGAGTTGCATAACATCTGATACTACCTCCATTTATATCATTAAATGAAATTTTAATTATTTTCATGTCAGCCATTCCAGCAATTTTTTCTAAGACCGCCAAACTATAAAACTCTAAATGCTCATGACAGATTGTGTCATAACTATCCATCGCTAACATCTTTGGCATATAACTCATCTCAAAAACCCATATTCCTTCAGGAGATAAGAATTTTTTTATATTTCTTACAAAATCAACAGGATTCTCCAAATCATAAAACATAGCAATAGAAGTGATAATGTCCATTTTCTTATCGCCAATTGCTTTAGATAACTCGGCTGAGGGAAAGATGTCTTGAACAACTGTTGCAATTTTTACTTCTTGTGCTACATCACTTGGGTCACAACCAAATTTTTTCCAATTTTCTGGATAATAGCTTAATAATGTCCCATCATTACAGCCTATATCCAATACTGTGCAATCCTTCTTTTTAATAAGTTCTACTGTACTATCTACAATTTCTTTTAAATGATTTCTCATGGTTGCATTAGTTCCGCTTCTATACCAATAGGCTGCGTATAATATTTCAGAAGGCACACTATGTTCCATTTGCAATAAACCACAAGCATTCTCATCAGATTGAGGATTACATCTCAACAATGAACAATTAATTTTTCGCTGAGATGGCATTTCTTTGCCTGGCTTAACGAATGAGCCCTGTAAATACTGTGGACCTAAATCTATTACTGGTGTCAATGAAGTAGAGCCACAAACACGGCAAGTTGTTCTTTTACGAATGTGCATGAATTATAGATTAATTTTTAAAATTAAATGCTTACGAAAATAGGGAATTAAATTAATATAATCTCTGATTTTTGGGAATTTAGTTTACGCATTTTATCTATTATCCTTTGATAGAGCCAGCAACTTTAAGCTTTAATTTATTCCAAATATCATTTACCTCATTGGAGACTTTAAAATATATTACCGGTATGAAAAAAAGCAAAATTCCTATTCCAGTCTTTAAAACTACAAAAACGAGAATTTGAAATCTGTTTAAAAATATTATGTTATTAAAAAAATTATTGAAAATAAATATTATGATTAACACATAAATTGTTAAAATAAACAATTGTATGGTAAACGGATTCATTTTGAATTTTATAAATAAAAATAGCATTCTACTTATATTATAAATGCTTAGGCTAATAATAAGTGCATAAGCAGATCCTATTGCTCCGAATTGCTTTATAAAATAAAAATTAATAGGAATCATAATAGAAAGCAATAAAAAATGAGTGATAAAATTTAACTTCCAATATTTAGAGGTACTTATAATTTCATTGTTTATACCAAATGAAACATCAATTAAATAAGCAATTCCCATAAAAATAGCAATATTAATACCTGAATCATATCCTTTACCAATCAATGTAAAAATATTCTGAATATTTATGCAAATAATTAAAAAAAGAAAAGAACCTGCTATATTCATATTGACAGAGGATTTACGATAAATTGATTGAATTTTAGTATAATCTTCATTCAGCCATGCAGTTGAAACTATTGGAGTCGCAATGGCAGCTATACTTCTTTGTGGTATTTGAATTATTTGAGATATATAAGATGCTACAACAAAAATTGCTGTAGTTTCAATACCTTTCATATCTGAAATTGTAAATACCTGCAAACTACCTGAAAGAGAATCTATTATCACTATTAAATATATGCTACCTGTAAATACAAACATCGTTTTCATCAGACTTTTTGTTGTAAACGAAACACGAAAATTAAATTCTAATAAATCATTCTTATACAAGCTAATTAGTATTATAATTACCTGAATCAAACTCAGAAGTGCCAATAAATGAATAAAAACATGAAATCCAAATAATTTAAAATATACACAAATTAATAATAAAGTTGGGTATGCTCTATTAAAGAACTGTGACATAAAAAATACGATATTGGTATTATAACTACAATTACTATATACAGATAAAATAGTAAACAATACATTAAAAACTCCAATAAATACTACCAGATAAGCATATTGCTTAAATAATAAATTTCCTTCGCAATAGTTATTGAAAATTTGTTCCCTGAAAATAAAAGATAGTATTATTAATGAAACTGAACCTATAATAGCTGCCAGTAAAACAATTGGAATTAAATCTTTACTTTTATCTTTTATATAGTAAGGTAAGAATCTTGGTATAACATTAGCGATTCCTAACGAGGCAAATGCAGAGAATGTAGCTCCTAGGTCATTATACAATCTAGTTAAACCAAACTCTTCCTTCGAAAATAAAATAGGATATAAAATAAGAACATTTATAAATCCAAAAGCAAAACCTACATAAGTAATAACTACATTTATGATGCCTTGTTTCTGGATAACGCCTTTCTTTTCATTTTCCATATTATTTTATCAGCCATTTATTTGGAACTAATTCAATTTGCTCCGTAACAATATTTGTTGTCCAGTGTTTGGGAATAATTACTTTCTTATTTGGATTAGAATTTAACCATGCAGCCCACCAGCTAAAAGTACTGTTTGCAATTATATTATGTTTACATAATTTCATTAAATAAAAATCTTCAATAGTTGTTTTTCCAGAAATTAAAGTGCAATTAATATCCCATATCATTTCTTTTCTGACCCATTCCTCATCATCCGTAAATAAATAAAAATGTAAGTCGTTTCCTAGTTCTCGTTTAATAAATTCGATAGATTTCGTATAATAATCTTTAGAACACAAACCATGTGCGTCCATTGATGATAAGTTTCGAATATAATCTCCTCTTCTGATGTGTATTGATACAGAATTAGTTTCCGTAATCTCTTGTTTTAATGCTTTATCATTTGGAATAAATTCACCTTTAATTTCGAATTCATTTTGAATAATCTCTTTTATGTTCTTGAAATATTTATCAGATTGAAAATAGCCTGATAAATAATAATTTCCTTTTAAATCTAATAGCTGCTCATCAAACCCATATTCATCAAATTTATATTTTCTATATTTTCCAAGTGAAATTAATCTTGTTAGTATTCTTTCTCTTGTTGAAAATTCAGTACCATGAAAATTATTCAGAATTTTTTCATCAGCTATTGTGCTGGCTAAATTAAATGCATCTAATTCATATTTTTTATGAACTGCATTCTGATTGGATAACTGAAAGTGTGAAATATCCAACAGTAATTCTGCTTCATTTAAATGCGCTAAATGCCTTCCTGTAGCATATTGAAAAAGTTGGTTTCCCAAACCACCATTTAATCTTACAATTATCATTTTTTTATTGGATATGAATTTTGTATTTTGTCGTAAAATTACAAAATGTTATTCATAGGAACAGGAAAAGGTGATATTACTGCATTTTTTAATGGCATAGGAATGCTTGGTTATGGTTTGCCACAACATCATATGCTCGAAGCTGAAACGCCAATATATTCACGTGCTTTCGTGTTTGAGCAGTTAGATAATAGTCATAAAGTTTGTTTCGTCAACTGCGAATTATGCTTTATAACACCCTCACTAAAACATGGAGTGCTCGAATATCTAAGCAAACATCATCCTGATTTACAATACAATACGAGTAATCTTCTAATTTCTGCACAACATACTCACTGCGGTCCCTGTGGTTATTCCTATCATATAATTTATAATATCTCAACACCTGGGTTTCACCAAGGTGTATATGATAAGATTGTCAAAGGAATAATAGAATCGATAATCGAAGCTGAAAAAAATAAACAAAAAGCTAACATTCAAATTGGAAAAAACTCATTTGCACCTGACATTCCAGTGAGCTTTAACCGTGTAATAGATGCGTATAACGCAAATCCTGAGGTAAAAAAACTAACACAAGAAACACGACATCTTGCGGTAGACAGAGAAATGACACTAATGCATATTATTTCAGAAAGTGGACAACCTTTAGGCAGTATCAACTGGTTTGCAGTACATACTTCAAATTTGCCAAATAATTATTTTAAACTCAATTCAGACAATAAAGGATATGCTTCATCTTACCTTGAAGAAAGTTTTCATAAGGAAAATATAAACTATGTATCTGTATTTGCACAAGGAGCATGCGGTGATGTATCAGCTAGAGTAAAATATAATCGCAATTTACCCGTACAGCGTGGCAAATGGGAAGGATATTTCTCTGATGACTTGAAAAGCTCTAAATTTAATGGTAATCTGCAATACGAAAAAGCAAAAGAGATAACAAATAACTCTACAATAACCATTAAAGACGAAACAATTGACAGTATTTCAGTCTATGTTGATTTTAGTAAAATTGATATCCATCCAAAATTTGCAAACGGTCTAACTGGTTGTGTAACGAGCCCTTCCTGTATGGGTGTTGCTATGCTTGAAGGTTCACAGATGGATGGACCTGGATTGCCACTTTTTCTTGGAAAAATTGCAAGAGGTATTGCAAAGAATAGCAGAGATAAAGAAAAAAAAGATGCACTGCGTCAAGGCGGAGATTATCAGCAATTTATAGAACGGAAAAATAACGCGCAGACTATAAAAGACATTGGTGTAGCCAGTGGTGAACGTAAATTTTTAGGTAATTATGAAGCACATAAATTACCAATACCCGGCTTTATAGACGAAACCATTTTAAATATTAAGAAAATGGCAAAACAAGGCGGATTTGATTCTAAAAACCCTTGGACACCACAAGTATTGACACTTCAGATTTTAAAAATCGGAACAATTGGAATTTGTGCAATTCCTTTCGAGATAACTACCGTTGCAAGCTGGCGATTAAAGAAGACACTGGAAGATTCGCTAAAACCTAAAGGTATAGATTATGTAATCTTAGCACCTTACTCTAATGAATTAAATGGTTATATCACAACCAATGAAGAATATCAGCTGCAATTGTATGAAGCAGGTCATAATGTTTTCGGACAATGGAGTTTAAATGCTTTACAGCAAAAATTCTCCGAATTAGCAGATGAATTTGTAAAACCTAAAGAAAGCAGAAACCTGGATAATGGTGTGCATCCTGAAATCTTCACCAATGAAGATTTAAAAAAACAGGCATTTTTTCACAGCAGCAGAATCAAAAAAATACATAAAAAAGAAAAGGCATAAATTATAAGACAGTAAATTAAAATCAAGAATAAATCATGGGTAAAGTTTTTAAAAATGCTGCTGAAGCAATCTATGATATCGGTGATAATATGACAATCATATTAGGAGGCTTTGGATTATGTGGCATTCCAGAAAATAGTATTGCTGTATTAGTAAAAAAAGGTGTGAAAGGATTAACCTGTATTTCAAATAATGCAGGTGTAGATAATTTTGGTTTGGGTTTGTTGTTGCAAAATCATCAAATAAAAAAAATGATTTCCTCTTATGTAGGTGAAAATGCAGAATTTGAACGACAACTTTTATGCGGCGAATTAGAAGTAGAATTAATTCCACAAGGAACATTGGCAGAACGTTGCAGAGCAACCGCAGCTGGTATACCTGCATTTTATACACCAGCAGGTTACGGAACAGAAGTTGCCATTGGCAAAGAAGTACGTGAATTTGATGGAAAAATGTATATCATGGAACAACGATTTCATGCAGATTTTTCTATCATAAAAGCTTGGAAAGGCGACACAAATGGAAATTTAATTTACCGTGCAGCCACACGAAATTTTAATTCTCCAATGGCTGGCGCTGGAAAAATAACAATAGCAGAAGTTGAAGAATTAGTGCCAGCAGGCGAATTAGATCCAGACCAAATTCATACACCAGGAATTTTTATTAAACGAATTTTTCAAGGTGAACATTTTGAAAAAAGAATTGAACAAAGAACTGTAAGGAAATTTGAAGTTAATTAAATAAACTTATAACTATTAACAAATAACTTATATCAATGCTTGATAAAAACGGAATTGCAAAACGCATCGCCAGAGAATTACAAGATGGATTTTATGTAAATCTTGGTATTGGTATTCCAACTTTAGTTGCCAATTATGTGCCAGAAGGAATAAGCGTAACCTTTCAATCTGAAAATGGCATGTTAGGCATGGGTCCATTTCCTTTTGAAGGTGAAGAAGATGCTGATGTAATTAATGCAGGCAAACAAACGGTAACAATTTTAGATGGTGGAAGTTACTTTGATTCTGCAACCAGTTTTGCAATGATACGTGGCGAACATGTAGATTTGACAGTACTTGGTGCAATGGAAGTTTCAGAAACTGGTGATATTTCTAACTGGAAAATTCCAGGAAAAATGGTGAAAGGAATGGGTGGCGCGATGGATTTAGTAGCATCAGCTAAAAATATTATTGTAGCCATGCAACATGTAAACAAAGCAGGTGAAAGCAAACTTTTACCAAAATGTTCATTACCGTTAACTGGTATAGGTTGTGTGAAGAAGATAGTAACAGAATTAGCCGTTTTAGAAGTAACCAAAGATGGTTTTAAATTACTGGAACGCGCACCTAGTGTTTCTGTAGAAGAAATACAAAAAGCAACACTTGGAAAACTAATAATTGATGGTGAAATACCTGAAATGATGGTTTAATTACTACAATAACGGTACATCAATAAATAATTTCACATTTCCATCTGTGCCTTTTGAACGTTCTTTCATGGCATTCAATTTTTCAACATCATTACAAATAATTAAGAATAAATATTCATCATTTAGAACACTCTTTTTGGTTTTAAAATATGGATCGCCAGCATATGAATTTAGATTGGTGACTTTACAATTGTGTATTTTATTATAGTGTGAAGCAATACCACGCAATAACACATCCACATTTTCAACTGAACCTAATATCATAATTGGATATAAAATTTTATCTGTTAATTTTAATTTTGCTAAAGCCTTAAAAAATCCCTGTGGGTTTTCCAACTGAACAGACATATATTCGCCCCAATTTATAGCAAAACAAACAGCATCCATATTACCATCTTTATCTGGCACCATATATACGCGCGATGATTTTGAGTATGCAAAAATCTTTTCCAAAGTAAGTAGAAAATCATCTTCTGATTTAATATGATAAAATGCATAATGCTCTTTTTGAGCTTTTAATTTTTGATAAAACTCTTTTAATTTATCATTATCGTTTGAAATATCAATGCATTTTTTAAATGCATTTTTATCGCCAAATATTTTATTAATATGTGTATTATTAGTAAAAGCCCATTTTTCATAATGTTTGTCATACAATTTTGTATTCAACTCTAATGCTTCATTAATTGCCTGGTTTTCTTTTCCCATAGCACCATAGGTAAATGCAATATTTTCTTCCACTCCAATAATGCTATGCATAATACTAAACATCAGTGTAAATATTTTTTTACGGCGATAGATTTTATTGTTTTCTTCAATGCGTTCACTCACACGCAACATGTTATAATAATAAGCATCATAACGTTGTCCTTCATGATAAACATCCATTAGATTTACGTGTATATAGCCAACCACATTAAATTCGCGTTTTCCATTTGCATCTAAACCTTGCGGATGCAAAACAATTACTACTAATGCATCTTTATTTATAGATAAAACAGATTCTGGAAAATTATGAACATAAGCTTGAAAGGCAAATTTACCTTGACCATTATTATTGATATGTTTTTCAGGAACTGAAATTATATCTCTGCATTGATGGAAGAAATAATTAGTATGAGGCACATAACCTAACACATCTAAAATTTCACCCATTTGAGGCAAGTAATTAATATCAGTCACTACAATTTCTAACGGCTCTTCAAAAATATCGTAAGAATCAATATCAATAATTTGGTATGAAAAAGTATTGTCTGAGTTTTTTACAACTTTTTTATAGTTTCGTCTTTGCATAAAAAAAAATGATATGCAAATTTATGGTTGAATATTGACGTCACAAATTGTTGTTCATAAATTTATTGATGCATTAACGTAGTTTTTAATAGAATGCTAAAAAATACCTATTTATGAGTAGCAAGTAGTAAGTATCAAATAATTAGATAGGTTGTTATGAATATTTCAATAACTATTAAATTACAATTTTATACACCTTTCCTGGTAAAGAAATAATTATACCTTTCATTTCCATTTGCAATAACAAAGATGAAATCATGCTTTGTTGCATTTGAATATTATTAGATAGCTCGTCAATATGTATTTTATCTTTTTCTTTTATTACGTCATAAATAACTTTTTCATTTTCATTTAATTCAATAAATAATTGTGGTTGAATAATATCTCTTTTAGTTTCTTTTACATCTAAATCCCAATTCATAAATTCGACAATATCCTTTGCACTTGTTATCAGATTCGCTTTATGATTTTTTATGAGCTTTAAACATCCTTGTGAATACTCATCGCTAATTTTTCCTGGAAAAGCGAATACATCTTTATTGTAAGCATTAGCAATTTCTGCTGTAATTAATGCACCGCCAGATAAAGCCGATTCTATTACTATAGTTGCATCTGTCATTCCTGCTACAATTCTATTTCTGGTTGGGAAATTTTGTCTGTCAGGATTTGTTTCGCTTATAAAATCTGTAATAAGTGCGCCATTTTCTTGTAATTTTTCTGCAATACTTCTATGTTGATTTGGATAAACTCTATCTAAGCCATGAGCCAATACAGCAATATTTTGCAGATTATGTTTTAATCCAGCTTTATGTGCACAAATATCGATTCCAAATGCAAGGCCACTTACTAAATTTACATTATAAGTAGCCAGTTCTGCAATTAAATTTTCAGTAATTTCCTTACCATAATCCGTAGCATGACGGGTTCCAACAATATTGATAAATCTGTCTTTATTAAAATTAAAATTTCCTTTGCAAAAAATAAATAAAGGTGCATCATAACAGTTTAACAATCGTTTCGGATAATTCGTATTATAATAAAATAATGTTTCTATTTTATTTTTCTCGATAAATTTGAGTTCCTGTTCTGCACGTTTCAAAGCACCAGAAGTATCATTAAATATACTGGCTATTTTAGGACCGACGCCATTTATTTTTTGTAATCTAACTGAAGACATCTTAAATAATTTTTCAGCGCTTCCTGCATAGCTCATCATCATTTTTGCATTGGCATCACCAACGCCTTTTAATAGGCTTAGAGCAATTCCATAAAATAGTTCGTTATTCATTTGCCTATTGAGAGACAAATTAGTATTGAATTCCATAAAAATTTAAAAATTTATTTAAATTAGGAGAAAAGAAAGCTAGAATACAGTGGCAAATTAGAAATCGGTATATCTATTAAACATATTGGTGCGCAAACTCATTCCTAGAAATAAATTATTTTGTTTAAATAGTTCATTTTTTTGGTATCTGTAATTTACAAATGCTTCGACTGATAGGTTTATTTTTGGATTAATAAGATAACCACCGCGTGCTTCCACATTTATTAATCGTGTTTTTACACCTTGTAAGAAATAATTAGAATACGCAGTATTTAAATTTGGTACGATTAAAAAATCTGAAATGAATATATTACTTCCTTTGTGCTCGTATATATTGTCTAAACCTTGAACTACATACTGAAATTTAGCAGACGCCGTCCAATGGTTATGCCAAAAATTAATGAAAGTTACAGACTCCAGAAAATTAGCTCCGAGTGGATGAGTCAGTGATTGGTTATAATTTGTATAACTTTGTTGAGGTGATTTATGTGCGTAAACGAATGGACGAACTATATTTAATTCTGTTTGAAAATCGAGATGTTTTACTTTAAAAATATCAAAAGTCTTATATCCAAACTGAGCAGCTACCTTAGTTCTGTAAAATCCTTTTCCTCTTCTGGCAGCACCAACATCCATGTCATCCAACATAATTTGCGTGTAAAATATCTGCTTTGGTGAAGCCTTAAATTTCATTCCAATACCAAGAACAACATTATCAGGTGAGCCTAATGCAAATTCTACTGGACGGATAAAGGCTATTGGAATCAAATAACTAAATTCTATACCTCGAACTCGATTTGAATCTGCATGGAACCAAGTTACACCTTCAAAAAAAGTAAATTGCATCCATTTTGCTACATCAACAGTAATCAAATGATAAGTACCATATTTTGTTTTAAAATTTGACGTATTATTATCTACATTATAACCGTTTATTGGACCATAACGCATTACATTTAATAAGTATACATATTTAATTCTCCAGAAATTAGTAGTTAATTTTAAAAATGGATTATTAGAAGCGTTATCACTTAAAAATAACGAACGGTAGCCGTCACCCCAAAATTGTTTGTCATTACCAACCTGAATATTAAAATATTTATTTGGTGAGTAGGATAAATATCCAGAAAATAATTGTGAATTAATTTTATCACCTTTAAAAGTAGCTTTTCTATAACCTGGAAGCACTCCATACTGTGACGCATAATTTCCAACTTGTTGTAAATAATTTTCAGAAACACCTTGGTAAGTAAATGATAGAGAAACTTTTTTACCAAGATTTGCATCAAACTTAACTCCATAACCAGCTGTATATCTTAACTTTTTTGAGTTAATATCATATCCAAACTGCATATCTAGAACTGGATTAATTGCAAAATAGAATTTTTTCTTCTTAGAAGCTATAGAAATTAAATCTCCTTTTAGTAATCCAAATTTGAAACCAGATTTGGAAGAATCGACATCAAAACCTAATTCTTTCAGTGCAGAATCGCCAATCGCAGTTATTACTTCTGCCATATTATATGGTTTGGCTGCAGTAATAAAGTGTGAAGACGTATTAATATATCTTTCCAAACGATTTTGCATCTCATAATTCAATGGAAAATTGAGCTGTTGAGCAATTGCTGGAAAGGCAAAAATGGAAAATAGAATAGAAAGTATTTTTCTCATGGGTAACTGAGCGCTAAAATAATTGATTAAACTATAATAAGATAGATTAAAAGCAAAAAATTACTACCAAAAGTTAGATTCAAGCAAATTATCTAAAAATCTTGTCAAAATATATTAGATTTTTAATGTCTTTTAGGATATAAATTCTACATTAGTCGTTTTTTTTTAAAAAAAGATTTAATCAATTCAGAAGATTCATTTTCCATCAAACCACTTCGAACTTCATATAAATTGGGTTCAAGCTTTCTATGAGATGTATCAATAGCTGCGAACACTACTTTTTGCAATTGAGCTTCACGAATGGCACCTGTACACATCATGCAAGGTTCTAAAGTAACGTACAATATACATTTATCTAAATATTTAGTGCCTAAGAAATTACAAGCAGCTGTAATTGCCAAAACTTCTGCGTGTGCTGTCGGATCATTTAGTTTTTCTACCTGATTATATCCTTTTCCGATAATTTTTTCACCACAAACCACAACTGCACCAACTGGCACTTCATCTTCATCAAAAGCAATTTTTGCCAATTTTATTGCTTCATTCATAAAAAATAGATCTAAATCTAACATTCTTTGCGTTTTGATAATTGAAGATAGAACTTTTAGATGTACTTTTATGTTGGAAAGTTAAACGTGTAATAATTGCACGTTAAAGCCAACTAATCATTCTGAAAATTATGACATCAAATGAAACAATTGTTTAAACTCGTTACTCTATTATTCCTATTACTATCATTCTCTACAATTTCAAATTCACAGGAAGTTTGGGATTGGCAAAAATGTATTGAATATGCTTTACAAAATAATATCCAATTGAAACAATCTGATTTGAATATACAATTAGGTGAAACAACTGTGCAAAGTAATAAAATGAATTATTCGCCTAACATCAATGCAAGTTCAAATTACAATTTAAGAGTTGGTAACAACTTCAACTTTTTCACAGGTGTGTATGAACGTCAGTTGGTGCATTATCAGGATTATGGTTTAAATCTTTCGCAACCAATTATAGATTTAGTGACGCCAAGCAATATAAGGAAAAGTAAATTGGATTTACAAGCTATAAAATTAGATCAGGAAACATTGAAGAATAATATTCAGTTACAAATTCTTACTGCATTCTTAAATATTATGAATGCAAATGAGCAACATCAGCAAGCTATTAATCAAAAACAAACCACACAAGAACAATATGAACGCACCAAAACATTAATAAGTGCTGGTGCTGCAGCAGAACGTGCAATCTTAGATGTTGATGCACAATTGACCAATGAAGACTTAACTATTTCACAAATAAAAAATCAACTGGATTTATCTTATTTGAATTTGAAAATGATTTTGCAGTTAGATACAAAAAAAGAAATTACTGTAAAAATTCCAGAGTTGCCACAAGATTTGACGATTGGAAATTTAGAAGATGTTCAAAAAATTTATGCAGATGCGCTTGGTTTAAGACCTGAAATAAAAAGCAGTCAATTAAAAATAGAAAGTGCTAAAAAACAAATTGCTGTTGCTAAAGGAAATTACTATCCAACTTTAAGTTTCGTTGGAAATTTGAATACTTTTTTTACAACACAAAACAAAATATTAACGCAGCTATTAACTGGAAATACTACTGCTGTTGGCTTTGTTGAAGGCACCTTGCAGCGCGTCTTAATTCCTGAAACCATTTCAGAGCAATCCAAAAATCCTTATGGAAATCAATTAAATCAGAATTTAAGTTATGCATTTGGCCTTACGTTAAATGTGCCAATTTTCAATAAATATCAAGTGCAAACTGCGGTGAAACAATCGAAGCTGCAATATCAAAATTCTATATTAACAGAAAAACAAACAGAAATTGATTTGTTTAATACCATACAACAAGCTTATTTAAAGGCAGAAGCAGCCATTGATAATTTTAAAGCTGCTGAAAAAAATAATGAAACTGCAAAAAAATCATTTGATTATGCTGTTGAAAGATTGAATCTTGGAAGTATTAATCAGTTAGAAGTAAACTTAGCAAAAACAAATGTCGATAATGCGTTATCAAAACTAACACAAGCTAAATACGAATATCTCTTCAATACAAAACTATTAGATTTTTATCAAGGTAAAAAAATTGAATTATAACCTAACTCAAAAGGGAACTTAAATGTAAAAAAAATAAAGATGAAGAACAATAAACTCATATATATACTAGGAATCATTACAATAGCTGCGTTAATAGCTGCATATTTTATTGCAAAAGACAGAAAGGATAACAGTGGAAAAGAAGTAGAAATACAAAAAATTTCAAAACGTACAATTATTCAAACCGTAACCGCTAGTGGAAAAATATATCCAGAAGAAGAGGTAAAAATAAGTTCAGATGTATCTGGCGAAATTATTGAACTAACAGTAAAAGAAGGTGACATGGTACACAAAGGTCAACTTTTAGCACGTATAAAACCTGAAAGTTACCAGGCAGTATTAGAACAATATGATGCACAATTAGACAATACAAAAGCTCAACTTTCAACTTCAAAAGCAAGAATTTTGCAAGCTAACGCTATGCTTACACAAGCAAAAGCGCAATACGAAGCAACAGAAACTGCATACACAAGAGCGAAAGAATTATTCAGTAAAAAAATAATTTCAAAAGCTGAATTAGAAAGTTCAGAATCTACTTATAAAACTTCTAAAGCAACTGTTGAAAGCGCGAAAGCTGATGTAGAAGCTGCAAAACATACATCCGATGCTGCTTCTTTTACCATTAAAGCAACCGAAGCAACAATAAAAGAAGCAAAAATAAATTTGAATAAAACAACAATTTACGCGCCGATGGATGGAATCATTTCATTATTAAATGTAAAAAAAGGCGAGAAAGTGGTTGGAACATTACAGATGAGCGGAACAGAAATGATGCGTATTGCCAATTTTGAAAATATGGAAGTTCGTGTTGATGTGAGTGAAGGTGAAATCACGAAAGTAAAATTTAATGATACTGTTTCAGTCGAAGTAGATGCGTATTTAGATAGAAAATTTGTTGGCATTGTATCTCAGGTTGCCAACTCATCAAAAGGAGCTTCATCACTTATGACAAGTGCAGACCAATCGACTAATTTTATTGTAAAAATAAGAGTCTTGAAATCCTCTTATGAAGACTTATTGACAGAAAATGCAAAACCATTTTTACCAGGCATGTCTGCCACAGTTGATATAAAAACAAAAACAAAATTTAACGTCTTAGCCATTCCTATTCAAGCTGTAACCACAAGAGATTCGGTATATGATGGTTCAAATCACACAAAAGAAATAGTGTATATAAAAGAAATAAACAAAGCCAAATTAAAAGAAGTAAAAACAGGAATTCAGGATGATTCTTACATAGAAATTTTACAAGGATTAACTGGCAATGAAACAATCATTTCTGGACCTTACAATACCATTTCTAAAGACTTAAAAGATGGAAGTGTAGTAAAGGAAATTGATAAAACAAAAAAGAAAGAAGTAAAAAAAGATGATGATGAAAAGGAATAACTTAATTCTTTTCTTTGTTCTTAAATGATTTTTGATTCCGTTTATATTCACCAAAGGAAACCATTTTCTGAAGTTGCTCATCCCAAAGATTAGAGCGTAATGTTTTTAGACTTTGCCAAAAAGTGATAGTATTAGTGTGTTTCAAAAATATCGGATTTTCTGTATGACATTTTCTCAAATTATAATTAGGAATTGCAGGGCTTAAATGATGAATATGATGATAACCAATATTTCCTGAAAGCCAATGGAAAATACGTGGCAATTTATAGTAAGTACTACCTTTTAATGCAGCTACAATATAGTTCCATTCTTCTTTTTTTGATTTAAAAATATGTTCATATTGATGTTGAATATAGAAGAACCAAAGTGCGTAAATTCCAAAGAAAAATAAGTTAGTAAACTGTACTACTAAAAATCGCTCTACACCAAAAATATAAGCAAACGCTGAGTAACAAACAATAAAAAGCACATTGCTCATATTCACACTTTTCTTTACTTTCTTAAAATAGTCGCTATCCACAAAAGCAAAACGATTATAAAGTACTACATAAATAAAACCACCAATCGTAAATAAATATAATGGATTTCTATAAATGCGATAATATAATTTCTGTTTCCAGTTCGCGTTCGCATATTGTTCTGTCGTAAACACTTCAATATCGCCAATATCGCTTACTTCTAATTGTCCGTTGTGTGCATGATGAAAGCTGTGATTTTTTGCCCAATATCGATAAGGAATCAAGGTACAAATACTACAAACCGTTCCAATAATTTCATTCAGCGTTTTGTATTTTGTAAATGAACTGTGACCACAATCATGTTGAATAATAAAAATTCGAGATAAAATAAATCCATTTAACAATGCAACAATAGCAGAAAAGAAAAATGACTTATCGTATAAATAGAATTGAACCACTAATAAAAAAACATAAAAAACAAAGCTGTTTGCTAGTTGTATAATAGCTTCTTTTGTGCTTGGAGCTTGGTATTTTTTTATAATTGAATTCCAGTTTTTTAATTCGTCGAGAAGTTGTTCTTTGTTGAAAGAGTTCATGTGCTTGGTTGTACTACAATATTAATGAATATTGTTGAAAATAAAAGTAAAATACAAAACAATAAGATTTACTTAAAATTCTTCCACATCATGCTTTCCATCGGTTTTGGCGAGCGCACATTGTATTTGGCAGATGATTTTTTATTGTACGCATTTTCTATTTCACCGTCAACAACAAAATAAATAAGCTGTCCTACTGGCATTCCAGGATAAATACGAACAGGTTGAATACAAGAAATTTCCAAAGTCCAGTGGTTACAAAAGCCAACATCACCTTTTCCTGCTGTAGCGTGAATATCGATGCCAAGTCTACCCATACTTGATTTGCCTTCCAAAAAAGGAACATGTGCATGTGTTTCTGTATACTCCAAAGTTGAACCAAGATATAATGTACCTGGCTGCAATACAAAACCTTCATCTGGTATCTCAAAATGAGTAATGGTATTATGATTTTTTGCATCTAATGTTTTAGTATCATATGTTGCAAAATGTTTACTCAGGTGCACATCGTATGAATTTGTACCCAAACATTCTCTAGTGTAAGGTTCTATAATAATAGTGCCTTTATTTATTTCCTCTAAAATTCCCTTATCTGTTAAAATCATGATGTAAATTTACTAAAAAACTTTCAAGGTTTAAATAACCTTGAAAGTTTGACATTATACTTTGTTTATTAAAATGATTTAATCAACCTTATTCTGCTGGATTTTCCACCAGTTTATAACCTTGTCCATGAATATTTAGAATCTGTAAACGTACATCATCTTTAATATATTTTCTTATTTTAGAAATGAACACATCCATGCTTCGTGCTGTGAAATAGCTATCGTCTTGCCATACATGCTTTAGCGCTAATTCTCTTTCTAATATTTGGTTCTTTTTTTCAAAAAATAATCGCAATAACTCATTTTCTTTAGTCGTCAATTTTATTTCAACGCCTTTTACTTTCATTTTGTGATTTTTATAATCTAAAACACAATCGCCAGCACTATATTCATCTAAAGCAACTTCTACTTCATGTTTTTCTGTTCTGCGTAAAATCGCATTCATTTTCAATTCCAGAATTTCCATACTGAATGGTTTTGTTATATAATCGTCTGCACCTATCGTTAATCCTTTAATTTTATCTTCTTTTAATGATTTTGCTGTTAAAAAAATAATCGGAACCTCTTTATCATCCTTTCTTATTTCTTCTGCAACAGTAAAGCCGTCTTTTTTTGGCATCATGACATCTAACAAAATTATATCATATGTATTTTTTCTAAATGCAAACAGACCTTCAACACCATCTCGTTTCAATTCTACTTCAAAATTTTTATGTTTTAAATATTCTTGAAGTAGCATTCCTAAGTTCGGGTCATCTTCTACTAATAAAACTTTCTTTTTAATTACTGTGTTCATGTTGTTTAAATTTATTATGATTAATATTAATTATGTATTATTTGGTAGTTGAATGATAAATTTTGAACCTTCTTTTAGTTTGCTTTCAACCCAAATTTTTCCGTTATGTTTGTCAATGATGGATTGAACATAACTTAAGCCTAAACCAAAACCCTTTGTATCGTGCACATTTCCTTTGCTTACACGATAAAATTTTTCAAAAACTTTGAGTTGATCTTCTTTTGACAATCCTACACCATTATCTATTACTTCAATTTGTATGCCTGTAATAATATTAAAAGTGTTAATTTTTATTAAAGGTGTTTTATCATTGTATTTAATTGCATTATCTATCAAATTATTTATCGCATTCGTGAAATGCATCTCATCTATTTTAATTATTGAATATTGCGCTTGTAAGTTTAATTCTATCTTACCTTTTAGTTCCTCTAAAATCAAGCTAAATCTTCCAGCAGCAGTGGTAATAATTGAATGCATATCTCTGTCTTCCAGATTTAATTGTAGTTCACCTTTCTCTAATCGTGCGATCTGTAAAACCTGTTCTACATGATTATACAATCGTTTATTTTCGTCATAAATTATGGCTGCATATTTTGCTCTATTATCTGGTGATTGAGAAATAGAATTATCTTTTAGCATTTCACTTGCAATTGAAATTGTTGCAATAGGCGTTTTCAATTCATGCGTCATATTATTAATGAAATCTGTTTTCATTTCAGATAATTTTTTTTGTTTAAAAATTATTTGAAATGATAAAATAAACGCACCAACTACCATCAAGAAGAAAATAGATGACGATACAATCATTGGCGACATGGATGTATATAAATACTTCTTCTTATCCGGTAATAATAATTTCAACATCTTGCTATCGTCAAACATACTTCTTCGAAATAAATCAACAGTATAGGATGTTTTGTACAATTCTGACAACGGTGCATTTTTTGATAACAACACAAAATTATTCGGCGCGTATTCTGTGACACCATAACGAAAACGTGTTTTAATACCATGTAAACTTAAAGATGATTTTATTATTTCATTTAATTTTGAAGTGTCTAATAATTCTGTAATCGGCTGCAAACTCGTCATTTGCTGCGCCATAAATTCCTGTAAATTATCAATCTCTATTGGAAAGGTATTATCATTTTGACTTCCAAAT
The DNA here is from genome assembly GCA_031414515.1 of Sphingobacteriales bacterium. Taxonomy (GTDB): domain Bacteria; phylum Bacteroidota; class Bacteroidia; order Chitinophagales; family JADIYW01; genus JADJSS01. The sequence continues at coordinate 21,101 of JANNVS010000375.1, forward strand.
AGTGGACTGTTTTCTTTGTACTGATTATTAGTTTCGCCTGATAAATTACTTATCGAAGAATATGCATTTTGATTTATTTTATATTCACTTTCGTTACCATTTTCATCTGTTATTTCAATAATTAATTCACCATTCACATCGGTGTGAATTTTTTGCGATTCAAACATTTTAGAAACAATCGGTTTGTAAGTCAAATCTTCAATTTTGATAGACATTTCATTCATCGCCTCAAATACAGCTTTATCAAAATCCTGCTCGCGTGATTTGATGGCACCTTTCAACCAAAATATTTGTACAATTCCGATGCCGAATAATCCGAGGAATAATAGAATAGAAGTAAAAAGGATGAGATTCTTATTCACACTTTAAATTTACAACTACAAACAGTTGCAAAATGTTAACAATTCTTAAAGTGTTGATTTATATTGACTTAATACTGAAAATCAATTAATTATATAACATTTAAAAAAACATGTAAATTCTGAAAATTTACGATTGAGCAGCTACTATTCTTTTAGCATCTTCTAGTCTATGTGTGATTTGTCCAGTGAGAAAATGAAAATACATCACAAAGTCAGAGCCCAAACTGTACAATGGATATTGAAAAGTTGCTGGTTTATTTTTTTCAAAAGCAAAATGACCTAACCAAGCAAAACCATAACCTATCACAGGCAACAAAAATAAAATTTTTGCATTTCCAAAATAGATAGATGCTGCAACAACCGCAAACAAACCGGTAGTGCCAATATAATGTGTGGCTCTGCAAGTTGGATCGCTATGTTCGGTTAAATAGTATGGATAAAAATCCCAGAATGTTTTATATTTTTTTTCCATGTTTTTAGAATTTGAAAATTGTTGAATTATAGAATTATAGAATAAAGTTAAGGATAAATTAGATATAACACATTTAATTCTCGGTACAAAATATGTTTTTTTACTTTTGTGAAATGGAAATCCGCAGCAAAGCCTATTTGCAAATGAACATTGCCACTTTTTTGTGGGGTTTGACTGCTATTTTGGGTAAGGTAATTTCGATTGCTGAATTTCCATTAGTTTGGTACAGAGTTTTTTTTGTAAGTATTACGATGTTGTTTATTCCAAAATTATTTTCGCAAGTAAAGCAACTAGACAGAAAAACGATATTGATTTTAAGCAGTATAGGAATTTTGTTAGTAGTACATTGGGTTGCCTGGTAT